>CAZYSW010000092.1:0-15172 GCA_964650105.1 uncultured Nannocystaceae bacterium | reverse complement strand
GGGTTCGTCGCCCGGCCGCGTTCGTCCTCGTGCCCCGTCAGACGTCGAGGTTGCGCGCGTTGAGGGCGTTGTGCGTGATGAACTCGCGGCGCGGCTCGACGTCGTCCCCCATCAGGACCGTGAAGATGTTGTCGGCCTCGAGGTCGTCGCCCACCTTCACCTGCAACAGCGCCCGCCGCTCGGGATCCATGGTGGTCTCCCATAGCTGCTCGGGGTTCATCTCGCCCAACCCCTTGTAGCGCTGGATGTTCAACCCGCTGCGCCCCACCTCGCCCATGGCCTGCACCAGATCGACGAGCCGCGAGGTACGGACCAGCTCCTCGGAGTTTCGCCGCAGCACGAGCTCGCGGCCACCGAGACCGGCGGCGTAGCGACGGATCGCCAGCAGTTCTTCGAGCTCCGGCGACTCGAGCAGCTCGCGCGACACCTCCTCGGGGTGGGCGACGCCGTCTTCGTGGATCCGCAGCCGGATGCGGTGCAGCGCCTTGTCGTCCTCGTCGGGGACCACCTTGGCCTCGATCCGGACGCGCTCGATCTGCGCCTGCGACTGCTCGGCGAGCCTGCGCGCGACGTCCTCGAGGCTCTGCGGATCGCCGAAGGCGGCCGACAGCGCCTCGCGCCCGCGTTCCTCGGCTAGATCGAGGAGGGTCTCGACGACCTCGGGACGGTGATCGCGGGCGATGGCCTGGCGAATGTCGCGATACCGAAGCGCGCGCCCGGCAACCTCGCGCAAGACGTCGCGCGACACCTCGTGACCGCCCACCGTCAGCGCCAGGTTCTCGATCGCGTTGTCGATGACGTACCGATCGAGCGCCGCGTCGTTCTTGAGGTAGACGTCCCGTTTACCGGCGCGCACCTTGTACAGCGGGGGCTGAGCGATGTAGAGGTACCCGCGCTCGATGATCTCGGGGAAGTGGCGGTAAAAGAACGTCAGCAGCAGCGTGCGGATGTGCGAGCCGTCCACGTCCGCATCGGTCATGATGATGATCCGATGGTAGCGGAGCTTGTCGAGGTCGTAGGTGTCACCCACGCCCGTCCCCAGCGCCGTGATCAACGTGACGATCTCCTGGCTCGACAGCATCTTGTCGAGCCGGGCCTTCTCGACGTTGAGGATCTTGCCGCGCAGCGGCAAGATGGCCTGGGTTCGCCGGTCGCGACCCTGCTTGGCGCTTCCACCCGCGCTGTCACCCTCGACGATGAACAGCTCGGCCTTCTCGGGGTCGCGCTCCTGGCAGTCGGCCAGCTTGCCGGGCAATGCGAGCCCGTCCAGGACCCCCTTGCGGGTGATGGTGTCGCGAGCCTTGCGCGCCGCCGCGCGAGCCCGCGCCGACAAGATGGCCTTTTCGATCACCAGCTTGGCGCTGCGCGGATTCTCCTCGAAGTAGCGACTGAGCTCGTCGGTCACCGCCTGCGAGACCAGCGCGGTCACCTCGCCCGAGACGAGCTTGTCCTTGATCTGCGAGCTGAACTTGGGGTCGGGGTGCTGGATGGCGATGACCGCGACGAGCCCCTCGCGGACGTCCTCTCCCGACAGCGTTCCCTTGTGCTGCTTGAGGAGGTTGTGCTCGGTCGCGTACGCGTTCACCACCTTGGTCAGGGCCGTGCGCAGGCCGGTCAGGTGCGTACCCCCATCGCGGTTGGCGATGTTGTTGGTGAAGCACAGGATGTTCTCCTGGTACGCGTCGGTCCACTGCAGCGCCACCTGCATGCCGAGCGTCGCGGGAGCGCCCTCGTGCTCGAAATCCACGTCCTTGGTGATGTAGATGAGATCACCGATGGGCGACTTGTTCTGGGCCAGCAGCTTGACGAAGCTGGCGACGCCGCCGCTGCCGTCGAAGGTCTTCTCGCGCCCGTCGCGAAGGTCCCGGAGGATGATCGTGACCCCCGGATTGAGGTAGCTCAGCTCGCGGAAGCGCTGAGCCAGCGTCTCGAAGTCCACCGCGGTGTTGCTGAAGATCAGCGGGTCGGGGTGGAACGTGACGCGCGTGCCTCGCTTCTCGGTGGTGCCGGTGATCTCGACGTCGCCCTGGGGCCGACCGCGCTCGAAGCGGCAGCGATGCGCCTTGCCGTCGCGCCAGATCTCCAGCTTGAGCCAGTCGCTGAGGGCGTTGACGACCGACACGCCGACCCCGTGCAGGCCGCCGGAGACCTTGTAGCTGCGGTTGTCGAACTTCCCTCCCGCGTGGAGGACCGTCATGATCACGATCGCCGCGTCGACGGTCTCGCCCTGGTGCTCCATCGGGCCGGTCGGAACACCTCGGCCGTTGTCCTCGATGGACACCGAGTCGTCGGCGTGAATCGTGACCTCGATGCGGTTGCAATGACCAGCGAGTGCCTCGTCGATGGAGTTGTCGACGATCTCGTAGACCATCTTGTGGAGACCCGATCCATCGCTCGTGTCTCCGATGTACATGCCGGGGCGCTTGCGCACCGCCTCGAGGCCCTCGAGAACCGAGATCGACTCGGCACCGTAGTCGGTGACCTGGGCCAGGGGCTGCTCGGGAGTCGTCATGAAAAGCGGGCGGACGTCGGGGTTGGGGTCGCCTGGAGCGCCGATGCGGGACTCGGTTCGAGACCCCGGATCAGGGCCCTGGAAGCCGTCTTCGACAGCGGCAAAAAGGGGTGGGATCGAGCGCCCCTTCGGGACCGTGATCGGTCCTTTCCAACGCGGCGGGAACATAGCACGTGGTGGGCACCGAATCCAGGCGATAAGCGGGGATAGAACGCCGATTTCGGCGGTTTTGGGGGGGTCGAAAACGGGGCCGCGGCGCCGCTCGGAAAGCCGGCCGAAATTCGTCGCGGCGCACCGGTCCGTCGACGTCGGTTCGATCGACACGAGCCCGTCGGCGCACGCGACCCGCGCGGCACCACGACCGGTCCGTTGCGTCCGCCTTGCGGGGTGCCTCACACCGTCGGGGACCCCCGGAGTTGCCGGGTTGCCGAGCACCGATGCCCGTGGATCATCGACCGCCGGGCGCGAAACGTTGCGTGCTCGAGTCGAGCGCGGCGTTCAGGAACGCGGCGCCGAGCCGGCCGTCACGGCACCGCGGTCGACGTGCCACCACGCGACGTCGGCTCGGGGCGAAAGCCGGGCATGGCTGGGCGACGTCGTGGTCAGCAAGCACTGGCCGGCCCGCTCCGCCAGCGCCTCGAACATGAGCGCGGTTCGCCCCGGATCGAGCTCGCTGGACACGTCGTCGAGCAGGAGGACGGGCGGGCCGGAGACGTCGGTGGCGGTGACCTCGAGCTCGGCCAGCTTGAGCGCCAGCACCAGGGCCCGTGCCTGGCCCTGGGAGGCGAAGTCGGCGGCCACCCGACCGTCGAGCGTGACCACGATCTCGTCGCGGTGAGGACCGACGCTGGTCGAGCCCCGGCGCAGGTCCTCGCGGCGTCGGGCCGTCAGCGCGGCGTACAGGCGCTCGGCGCGTTCGGACGGCGCCACCTCCCCCAGCGAGCTCGTGTAGGTAACCGTCGCGCGGGCTGCGGGGCCGCTGGCTGGCGACGGGCCCACCCGTCCGTGGATTCCGGCGAACGCCGCGGCGAACGGCTCGTGGAGGGCCTCGAGCAGGGCCGTCCGGCGCGACCACACGCGGGCGCCCACCTCGGCGATCCCCTCCTCGTAGGTGGAGAGCAGGCGGTCGCGCTCGGCCGTCGGCAGGTCGTCACGACGCAGGACGTGATTGCGTGACCGCACCAGCTTTTCATAGGCGGTGACGTCGGTGATGTGACCGCGGTCGCGCGCGAACAGCATCCGGTCGAGGAACTGCCGCCGCCCCTGCGGCGGCCCCCGGAGGACCCCGAGATCCTCGGGCGTGAACAGCACCGCGCGGATCCGGCCGTAGAAGTCGGCGGCCGTCCGGACGGTCTTGCCGTCGGCGACGGCGGTCCGGCGCACGCCGCTGCCGTGGCGGACGAGCCGAACCGACAGCCGCGTCGGCAGGTCGACCGAGGGATCGTGCGCGACGAGGTCCACCGAGCCCGCGGCCGCGTCGTGTCGAACGAGGGCACCGAGATCGGTGGTCCGAAACGAGCGCAGGGTGCTGACCAGGTAGATGGCCTCGAGGAGATTCGTCTTGCCCGCGCCGTTGTGCCCGTACAGCACGGTGAAGCGCGGCCCGAACGCAACGGTGGCCTCGGCGACGTTGCGGTAGTCCACCAGCGTCAGCGAGTCGATGCGCACGGCCTTCGCAGGTTAGCAGCTCGCACCGGCGCCACCGGCCGCGCCGGCGCCACCGGTCAGATTCGCATCGGCATCACCACGCCCAGCAGGTCGGGGCCGTCGACGGGCTTGATGACGCAAGGATCGAGCTCGCCCTGGAACTCCAGGCGGGCGTCGTCGGTGGGGATCACCTCGAGGATCTCGATCAGATAGTTCGCGTTGAAACCCGCCGTCAGGGGGCCGCCGT
The DNA here is from genome assembly GCA_964650105.1 of uncultured Nannocystaceae bacterium. Lineage (GTDB taxonomy): Bacteria > Myxococcota_A > Polyangia > Nannocystales > Nannocystaceae > CAZYSW01. Next base: position 10,766 of record CAZYSW010000092.1, on the reverse strand, counting down.
CGTAGTCGGCGGCGAGCTCCTGGTGCGCCACCCCCAGGTCGGGGTTGTCCGCCGTGAGCTGAAGCTTGCCCTCGGACAGCTGCAACCGCACCGTCGCGGTCTTCTCGGGCGCCATCACCTGGGCCCTCCGCAGCGCCGAGAGGAGCTCCGCGCGATTGGCCACCACCGCGCGTTGATGGCTGGTCGGGATGACCGCCTTGTACGGAGGGAACGTGACGTCGTTGAGCTTGACCGACAAGACCAGCTCTTCGGCGCGGACGAACAGGTGCTGGTCGGCGATGGCCAGTCCCACCGTGCCCTGCACGCGGTCGAGTACGCGCCGGATTTCCAGCATGCCCTTGCGCGGGATGACGATCCCCTTGTCGAGCTCTGGACCCGGAAACGGGCAGGTGAACCGCGTGAGGCGGTGACCGTCGGTCGAGACCATGGTCGCCGACCGACCGTCGCACTCGAGGAGCACGCCGTTGAGGTTGCTGCGTGCCTCGTCGGTCGACACCGAAAACTGCGTCTTCTGGATCAGGTCGGCGAGGACGTGTCCGGGGACGTCGGTGAACCCAAGGCTCTTCTTGCCCCGACCGCCGGTGGGCTCGGGCAGCTCGGGGAAGTCGCTTTCGGGCATGCCCATCAGCTTGAACTCGCTGCGCCCCGACAGGATCTGCACCCAGGCATTGTCGAGACCCTTGACGCGAAGCGGTCCCGCAGGAAGCGTACGCACCACGTTGTGCAGGGGCTTGACCCCGGCGGTGATGCTGCCCGTCGCTTTCACCTGCGCGGGCATGGTCTCGGTCACCGAGATCATCATGTCGGAGGCCGAGCAGACGACGTGGCCGTCGCTGGTGGCACGCAGCAGCACGTTGGCCAGGACGGGCATGGTGCTGCGCTTGTCGGCGACCGTCTGGGCCAGCGAGAGTGCCGACAAGAACCGGGCCTGGTCAATCTCGAATTCCATCCGTTGCTCCTCGTCGTCGGTCGATCACTCGCCTTCGGGTCATGGATGCGTCGGGGTCCAGGTGACAGTGATCCAAAAGAATGGAAAAAAAAAGTCGTCGTCCCCGTCTCGGGTGTGAAACTGTGGGTAACCAGCTTAACCCCCCGAGATGGTTGAGGAAAGGCCCCCCGAATCCTGGGGACCGCGCCGGGTGAAACACCCGCCGGGCCGGGGATGACCGACCCGCTCGGCGTGTCCCCAAAGGCGTCCCCAACCAGTCCCCCCGCGCCTCCACAGGGATCTGCGGACAAGCGGTCACGGTCGAATTTTGGAGTGTGAATGCACACCGCTGTCGGCTGCGCACACGCGTGCGTGCACGGGCATCGTGACGCCCCGCGAAGTCACGACGGCGCGACGGCGCGACGCGACGCCCGGCCGCCGCGATCGCGCCCTGGACACCGCGTCGCCGGCGTGATCGGCCCCGTCAGTTCGTCGGGTCGACCGCGGTCGTCAGCTCTTTTTTGAGGTGCTCGACGGTGACGGCGAGCTCGTGGTCGGTCTTCACCATCGAGGCGATGCGCTTGCAGGCGTTGATGACCGTAGAGTGGTCCTTGCCGCCGAAGCGCATCCCAATCTCCGGGAAGCTGGCGCCGGTCAGCTCGCGGCTGAGGTACATCGCGATCATGCGGGGGCGGGAGATCCCCTTGTGTCGCCGCGGCCCCTTGAGGTCGGCGATCCGCACCGAGAAGTGCCCGGCGACGGCCTTCTGCACCGCCTCCACCGTGATCTGCGCCTTGCGTCGATCCTTGGCGACGTCGCCCAGGATCTCGCGGATGAACTCCTCGGTGATGGGGACCCCCTTGAGGGCGGCGAACGTGGCGACCCGGACCAGCGCACCTTCGAGCTCGCGAACGTTGCTGCGGATCATGGTGGCCAGGAGCACCGCGACCTTGTCGGGCATCGAGATCCGCTCGGTCTCGGCTTTCTGGCGCAAGATCGCCACCCGGGTCTCGAGGTCGGGCGGCTTGATGTCCGCCACCAACCCCCAATTGAGCCGCGACGTGATCCGCTCCTCCATGCCTTGCATCTCGCCGGGCATGCGATCGGAGGTCACCATGATCTGCTTGCCCGCCTCGTACAGGGCGTTGAAGAGGTGGAAGAACTCGTCCATGGTGCGGTCGCGACCCGCGATGAACTGGATGTCGTCGATGAGCAACGCGTCGCAGTTCTCGCGGTAGCGCCGGCGGAACTCGTCGAACTGGTTGTAGCGAACGGCCGAGATGAACTCGTTCATGAATCGCTCGGCGCTCAGGTAGACGATGCGCAGGCGCGGGTCGTTGTCGTACATCGCGTGGCCCACCGCGTGCAGCAGGTGGGTCTTGCCCAGTCCGACCCCGCCGTAGATGAACAGCGGGTTGAAGCGGCGACCGGGATCTTCGGCGACCGCCGAGGCGGCCGAGGCCGCGAGCTCGTTGCTGGCACCCTTGATGAAGGTGTCGAAGCGATAGCGCTCCGACAGCCCGACCGGACGCGGCGCGATCGCGGGTGCGTCGCTCGACGACGACGTCCGTTGCGGACCGGCGGGGGTCGACGCGTCCTCGCCGTCCGACGGAGGCGTGGTGTCCACACAGATCTCGATCTCGTAGCGCTCCGCGGTTCGCGCGAAGATCTCGTCGAGGATGGCATCCCGGTAGTGGTTCTCGAACCACTCCTTCATGAACACGTTGGGGGCCTTCAACCTGACGCGGCGGCCGTCGATCGCCTGCACGGCGAGGGGGCGGAGCCACAAATCGTAGGTTTCGCTGCCCAGGCGGGGCTGCAGCCCCCGCAGTGCCTCGGTCCAGATGTCGGTCATGGGTTGCTCATCCACAGCCTGGGCACGGCTGTGGACAGGTCTGTAGGTTCGCGAGAATCGGGGTGAATTGGGGGGTACAGAGGCGAGCCATCCACAGGCCTCGAGAGGGGTCCGCCTCCAGGCCAAAGGCGGATCCCCGTCGCGAAGTGCGAGAAACACGCGAGGATGGTTGCTTGCCCCGCGCCGCGAATCTCCCCGTCGCGGCGAGGGGGCTTGCTTCTACTCAGGTCACACGGGGGTCGCAAGTCCGGGCGCCCCGCCTCGTTCTAAGCGCGCGAGATTATTGACCGATGGGAACTGCGCAGGCGGGCGAGGCGTCATTCGGTTCACCTGCCGGCCACCCTGCGGCCGTCGATCCCCCGAGGATCACAACGCAATTTCCCCACGGCCCGGCTCGGGTCGCGTACTGACCCGCTGCCAAGCGGCTTTGCGCGTCCGAGGTTCCGCAAAGCCGCTTCGCAAGCCGTCTCGAGCGCTTCGATCGAAGTATCTCGTGAACGCTCGAAATCCCCGTGCCAATTTCGGCGCCGGGCCCGGCGTGCCCGATCGCGGCGGTGCTGCGCCCGCAGGACGCGGTTTGACAGGCCTTGGGCCCGTTGCTACTGATCCACGCCCTTTGCCGCCCCGAGCGCATTGCGCCCGTCGGCGTCCCGAGCTTTCGCCCACGCGCCCGACGACGTGGCGATCCGACTCTCCGCTGCGTCGCCCTCGTTTCGTGGCGTCGCACATCCGCGAGGAGCACTACCCGTGAAGCGCACGTATCAGCCCCACAATCAACGCCGCAAGCGGACCCATGGGTTCCGCGCTCGCATGGCGACTCGGCACGGGCGGAAGATCCTGTCGGCCCGGCGCAAGCGCGGGCGGAAGCGATTGGTGGTGGGCATCGGCCACAAATGAAGCCGCAGAGATTTCCGCGGCGTCTGCGGCTGCGACGGCGCGCGGATTTCCTTCGGGTCCAGCGCACGGGAGCCAAGTACCACATGCGCCATTTTTTGGTGTTCGTGGCTCCTCAGCCCGAAGCTGCCATGGCGCAGCGTTCGCAGGACCGATGCACCACGAGCCCCAACGCGAGCTCCCCGGCGCAGGCATCCGAGGCACCCCCGACGGGCCCGGCACCGTGCGGGCGGTTGCCTCCGACTCGCCTGGGCGTCACCGTTACGCGAAAGGTCGGCGGCGCCGTGGTGCGCAATCGCATCAAACGCCTGGTCCGCGAGGCCTTTCGCAAGGAGCGTCACCGGTTCGAGGATGGGTACGACATGGTCTGGGTGGCCAAGCGCGAAGCGGCGGGCGTCACCTACGCGGGCGTCGTCGCCGACATGGAGAGCCTGTCGCGACGGTTGCGTCGCGACGAGTCGGCCGATCGGCGGGTGAGCGATCGCGGTTCGGAGTCAGGAACCAAACGAGGGATGGCGCAGTGAAGGGTTCGCGCTGGAGAGCATGGTCGACTGCGCCGCTGGTCGGAATCATCAAGCTCTATCAGTGGTTCGTGTCGCCGTTGCTCGGCCCCCGTTGCCGCTTCTACCCGAGTTGCTCGAGCTATGCCTGCGAGGCGCTCGGGCACCATGGAGTCCTTCGTGGTAGTTGGCTCGCCGTGCGTCGGATCTCTCGCTGCCATCCCTTCCACCCGGGGGGATTCGATCCGGTGCCACCGGCGCGAGACGGGGTGGAGCGCCGCGCGATCCTTTCGTCGGGCTCGGAGTCGGGCTCGGAACGGGCAGCGCTGGTGCAGCCCGCGAGGAGCGTGAACCAATGAGCGATTTCCGAACCCGCGTCGTGGTCGCGCTGGTCCTGTGCGCCGTCATCTTCATCGTCTGGGACCTCCTGGTGCCCAAGCCGCCGCCGCCCGAGCCGGACGCGCAGGCGGACGTGACGACCCAAGTGCAGGGCGAGGGCGCCACCAAGGACGCCGGTCCCGACGCGTCGACCGTCCCATCCACCGACGAGGGCGCCGCCCCTCCGACCGCGGACGTGGAGATCGTCGAGCACGAGGTGCGCAACGACGACATCGCGTTGATGCTCACCAACCGCTCGCCGCTGCGCGGCGGCATGATCACGAGCACGCAGCTTCTCGGCGAGAAGTTCCGCGAGCATGCGACGGGCAGAGATCCGTTCGGGCTGCAGGGAGGCGAAACGCTCGAGCTGAGCTTCGCCGACGAAGCCACCGATTTCAGAGTTCCCCGCAACACGGCCTTCGAGGTGCGCGAGGCGGGATCCGATCACCTGACGCTGGCGTACGTCTCGGACGAGGTCGAGATCGTCGAGCGCTTCGAGCTGCTCGACGGCTATGAGGCGCGCTTGCGCGTGGAGGTGAAGAACCGCAGCGGCAGCGCCCAATCACATCGCCTGCGCGTCCGCTCGCGGATCGGCAAGTCCGACAGCCGATACGACGTGCATCGCGGGCTGTGCCAGACCGGCGACGACCTCGAGGACGAGGACGCCGGCGACGTCGAAGACGGCCCGATCCGCTACACCGGCCCGATCCTGTGGGGGGGTGTCGACAGCAAGTACTTCGGGACCTACCTCGTCCCGTCGCAGCCGCTCGCCGAGTGCGTCGTCGGGCTCACCGACGATGGCCGTTTCGTCTACGACGAGCTGGTGTCCGACGTCAGCCGTCTCGATCCGGGCCAGAGCAAGGAGTACCTGTTCGGGGTCTACGTCGGCGCCAAGGAGCTGGACCGGCTCGAGGCCTTCTCGGCGGTCGCCCAGCCCCCCGGGGGACGGCTGGAGGAAGCCATCGACTGGGGCTTTTTGGGCGGGGTGTCCGAAGCGCTCGGTCGGTTCTTGCTCGGCCTTCTGCGATGGTTCCACGCGCTGACCGGGAACTGGGGGGTCTCGATCATCTTGCTGACCATCATGGTCAAGCTGGTGACTCTTCCGCTCACGCTCAAACAGATGAGCTCGATGAAGCGGATGAAGGAGGTCCAGCCGGAGATCCAGAAGATCAAGGAGAAGTACGCCGACGATCGCGTCAAGCAGGGGCAGGAGATGCAGGCCCTGTTCGCCCGGTCGGGGGTCAATCCGCTGGCGGGTTGCCTGCCCATGTTGGTGCAGATCCCGATCTGGTTCGCGCTGTACTCCATGCTGAACAGCGCGGTCGAGCTTCTGCACGTCGAGTTCTTGTGGTTGCCGGACCTGACGCAGCAGGATCCCTACTACATCTTGCCGCTGGCGTTGGGGGCCATGATGGTTCTCCAAAATCGCATGATGCCCATGACCGGCGACGAGGCGCAGGCGAAGATGATGCGGTACATGATGCCCGCCGTCTTCACCCTCTTCATGCTCTTCTTGCCTTCGGGCCTGGGGGTCTACATCTTCGTCAACGTGGTGCTGTCCATCATCCAGACGGCCATTCAGGTGGGCACCAAGACCCAGGAAGCGAAGGCGACGCCGTGAGTTCACCAGGAGTCCAGCGAAGATGACGCAAATTCAGGGATCCACCCCCTCGGAGGGGAAGCGGGCAGCAAGCGACAAGGGCGGGGGCAAGCGAGGACCGGAGTCGAAATCGGACGGCGCCGGGGCCAACGGGGGCGGACAAGAGGAGGGGCAGGGCGACGACGAGCGCTACGCCAAGGCCGTTCCGGTGGTGCGCTCCTTCTTGGAGAGCGTGCTGGGTCTGCTCGGCGTCGAGGTCGAGGTGGACATCGACATCGAGGAGGACGGTCTGCACTGTGACTTGAACACGTCGGCCGAGGACGGGGGGCTGCTCATCGGGCGCCACGGCGCCACGCTGGACAACCTCCAGTACCTCACGCTCCGGGTCTTGCAGCGCGAGGGCTTCGAGCGGATGCGGATCACCCTCGACGTCGCGGGGTACCGCAACCGCCGGGAGAAGGTGTTGCGTCAGATGGCCGAGCAGGCGGCCGCCAAGGTTCGTCAGACGGGCCGTCCCTACCACTTCGAGCCGATGAGCGCGATGGAACGACGCGTCGTGCACATGGCGATCCTCGAGATGCCGGGCTTGACGACCGAGTCCGAGGGCGAGGGTCGACGTCGTCACGTGGTGGTCTTCCCCGAGCGTTCCGGCAAGAACGCGCGGGCGTGACCGAAGCGCGACCCGACGGCACCGCCGAGGACGCTGGCCGCACCACCCTGGTCGGGGTGGCGACCGGTACGCCCGATGGTGGCGTCGCGATCGTGCGGCTCAGCGGGCCGCGGGCCGAGACGATCGCGATCTCGCTGGCGGGATCGCTGGGGCCGGCGCGCGCTTTGGTCCGGCGCCGCCTGGCGCTGGGCGGTGGACAGACCGAGGACGCGCTGGTCGTGAGGATGCCCGGGCCCGGCAGCTTGACGGGCGAGGACGTCGTGGAGCTTCACGTCCACGCCGGGGCTCGCAACGTTCGCACCGTGGTTCAGGCCTGCCTCGATGCCGGGGCGACCGCGGCAGGGGCCGGCGATTTCACGCGCCGCGCCTTCGAGCGGGGACGGTTGTCGCTCGACGAGGCCGAAGGCATCGCGGCGATCATCGCCGCCCAGACCGACGCGGCGTTGGCCCAGGCGCGACGGCTCGCCGACGGGGAGCTGGGACGGGCGGTGGACGCGCTGCGATCCGCACTGTTGGATTTGCGAACCGAGGTCGAGGCCAACCTCGACTTTCCGGAGGACGTCGAGGACGGGGACGTCCGTCGGTGGGGCGACGCCATCGAGGCCCATCGCGCCCGGCTGGCGGCGTGGTTGCGGGGCTTCGAAGCGGGTCGGAGGATCCGCGAGCAGCCGCGCGTGGTGTTGGCGGGGCCGGTGAACGCCGGCAAGAGCTCGCTGTTCAACGCGCTGCTCGAGCGTCCCCGGGCACTGGTGTCCGACCGCCCGGGGACGACGCGGGACTACGTCGAAGCCTCGATCGACCTGGGGCCGCACGCGTGTGTGCTGGTGGACACCGCGGGCCTGCGCGAAGGCGAGGACGCGGTCGAGGCTGCCGGGATCGCGCTCAGCCGCGATCAGATCGGCAGCGCGGACGTGGTGCTGTGGGTGGAGTCGGCCGATACGCCTCCCGGGCGAGCGCCGAGCTTCGACGCCCACGTCATCGCCGTGGAGACCAAGCGCGACCTCGGATGCCGGCGATCGGAGTGGGTGGGCGCGTGCTGCACGGGGCCGACGGCGAACGTCGACGCGGTTCGGGCGGCGCTGCGCCGGTGGTTGGAGGCCAACGCGGCCGAGGCGTGGATCGGCCTGGCGCGGCATCGCGATCGGGCTCGAGAAGCCCACGCGGCGCTCGTCCGGGCGGCCGAGCACCTGCACGCCGATCGCGGCCTGGAGCTGGTGGCCTTCGAGCTGGCCACGGCCGAACGGCGGATCGGGGAGATCCGCGGCCATACGGCGCTCGGTCCCATCGGTCAGGACGTGCTCGACCGGATCTTCTCGACGTTTTGCATCGGAAAGTAGGCGTCGGCGTCGGTCGGAGCGGCCGCGGGCCGAAGCGGGCAAGACGCGTGTGCCAGACCGCAGGCAACGCAGAAGGTGACAGATTGCCCCGCGACAGAATTTCCCCGCGACAGATTGCCCCGCGCCGCCGGTGTGCGCAGTGTAGGAGAAGGTTTACGCACATAGGTCCGGGGAAGGCGGGGCTCGACCTGGGTTTGCGAGGTTCGGTAGATTGGGGCGTGATGTGGTTCGTAGCTTCGACACGAATGGGCGCGATGATGGTGCTGGGTGCGGGCTCGCTCATCGGGTGCACGACCGAGGATGGTCGCGGCTCGGGTGGGCAAGACAGCGGGGTGCTGTCGCTCGGCGGAGGCAGCGAATCCACGGACGGCAGCGCAACGCACGATGGAGCGGACGAATCCGGAGGGACGGGGGACGACGGGACGGAGTCGGGGTCGGCCTCCATGTCGGAATCGGGACCCGCGAACGACACCGGCGAGTTGAAGTTCGACCTGGGGGTGCAACCGGACGCCGAGCAACCGCAGTCGGGCGAAGGCTGCAAGAAGGTCGATCTGCTGTTCGTCATCGACAACTCGGGGAGCATGGCGGACGAGCAGGACAACCTCGCGGCCAGCTTCCCCAACTTCATCAACGGGATCCAGACCACGCTCGCCGGCGCGGAGAGCTATCACGTCGCCGCGATCACCACGGACGCCTACGCGGGCAATCCAACCACTCCCATCAACTGTCGGGTGCTGGGCGCGTTCATCACCCAGACAGCGGGCACCGACTCGAGCAATCAGGTGTGCACGCCATTCGCCAACGGCCTTCGGTTCATGACCGACGCCGACGACCTGACCGCCAAGTTCACCTGCGCGGCCAAGCCGGGCAGCGACGGCAACGGCGACGAGCGCACGATGGACGCGGTGCGGGCCGCCCTTTCGCCCGGGCTCCAGGCGGGCGGGGCCTGTAACGAAGGATTTCTGCGCGACGATGCCCTGCTCGTGCTGGTGTTCATCACCGACGAAGAGGACGACCACGAGCAGGTCCTCGGCATCCCCGTCGGGGGGTCGGCAGGCGACCCCCCCGACTGGTTTCAGGACATCGTGGCGCGCAAGGCCGGGATCGAACAGAACATCGTGGTGTTGTCGCTGGTGGGTACGCCCAAACCCAACGCGTGCCCGGCCAACCAGTGGGACGGTTTCAATGGCGCGGAGATCGCGACCCGCATCATCCAGTTCACGAACATGTTCACCTACGGCTTCGTCGGTGACGTCTGCGCCGACAACTACGGTCCGTTCTTCGACGAGGCGATCAGCGTGATCGACACCGCGTGCGACAACTTCGAGCCCCCGGGATGACGCCGGCCGCGAACGGGGGATCGCGAGTCGGTCGCACGGCGGGGCGTCTCACAAGAGCCGTAGCAGGGGGGACAAAAGCGACGTCGGCGGTGACTCGCGGTGCGGGAGCGTCCCGAGGTGGGGGACATTGCGCGCCGCGGCGACGACCCGGGCGTTGAGCTCGCGGGACGGATCGGGCTCGCGCCGCGTCGCGGACAGATAAAACCCCAGCGGCGGGCAGCCCAGGTCCACCAGGGCGTCGATGGTCAGGAGGCAATGGTTGATCGTGCCCAGGTCGGCGTCGCCCACGACGAGGGTGCGCGGCGCCAGCAGGCGGATCCAGGTGGGCTGCCACGTCCCGCCGGGCATGGGAACGTGGACGCCGCCCGCACCCTCGACGAGAATCAGCTCCGGCTGGTGCGTCGCTTCGAGCCGTTCGAGGCTCGCGACGACCTCGGGCGGGACGGCGGTGCGCGTGCTGGGCCGGGGCCGCTCGAAAAATGGATCCGGGTCGTCGGCGATCCCCGGGGCGACGGGCGGGTCGAAGCGCACAGGGCAGATGTCGGACGCATCGACGGCCAGCGGTGCGGCGGCGGCGAGGCGCTCGGCATCGCTGGGGTCGTCGGGGCCGCTTTGGACCGGCTTGAAGGGGAGGATGCGGCGGTCTCGAGCCGCCGCCTCGCGCAAGAGGGCACAGATGACCGCGGTCTTCCCCACGCCCGTGCCGGTGCCGACGACGTAGAGGCGACGCGTGCTCATGACGTGCGTGCGACGTCGGCGGAGGGGGGCGTGGGCAGGCCGCGTTCGATGCGGGGCGCGACGCCGTGCGCGTGCAGGAGCTCAAGCAGCGTTTCGCCCAGGCGGACGATGTCTTCGCGGAGATGCGTCGCGGAAACGGTGATCCGCAGGCGCGCCGTGCCTTCGGGCACGGTGGGCGGTCGGATCGGTTGAACATGCAGGCCATGGTCGAGCAAAGCGTCGGAGAGGCGGACGGTGGCCGCGTTGTCGCCGACCACCAGCGGGAAGATCGGGGAGGGCGGATCGGGCTCGCCGAGCAGCCGACCCAGGGTGCGGGCGTTCGACCACAAGCGTTCGCGACGCGCGTCTCCGTCGGGTCCGGTCACGATGTCCAGCGCACGAAGGATGCGGTCGACGACCACGGGGCTGGTGCCGGTGGTGAAGACGAAGCTGCGTGCGCGGGTTCGAATCCAGGTGCAGACGTCGGGCGACGCGGCGACGAACGCCCCGGCGCAGCCGAACGCCTTGCTGAGGGTTCCGACGCACA
>CAZYSW010000091.1:0-15265 GCA_964650105.1 uncultured Nannocystaceae bacterium | reverse complement strand
TCCCCCCGACAAGACCATCAGCACCGAGGGGGGTAGCGGCGCCGATCGGCTCGCGCTGTACACGCTCAACGGCGAGACCTTCCGATTCGGTGTCTACAGCCACGGGGTCGGCGGCGGAGAGGGCGAAGGGGGCTGGGGCACTTGCAAGTTCGCCAAGCTCCCCGCGATGACCGACATCGAGCTGGAAGCGATCCAGTTCGACCGCGTGCGCGTGCACTTCACGGTCCCCGACCTGGGCGAAGACACCGAGATCCGCAACGTGAGGGTGTTCTACCGGGTGGGCGACATGGAGCTCACCGAGGAGAACGCGGGCTCGGCGATCCAGGCGATGATCGATCCCGACGACTGTGGGGCGCCGCTCGAGCCCGGGGTCACGACCTGGTGCGAGGTCAACGAGCTGTTCGCGAACACGAACTACCAGATCGGAATCCGGTACGAGGATCGCTGCGCCAACGCCAGCGAGATCGCCGCGGGCAGCATCACCACGCCCGCGCAGGAGTTCGCGACGGTGGAGGGGTTTTGCTTCGTCGCGACCGCGGCCTGGGGCGCGCCCTGGGCCGACAAGGTTCAGGCCCTCCGGTGGTTTCGCGACCTCTACCTCCGCTCCAACGCGGTAGGCTCGGCCTTCGTCGCCTTCTACTACAGCTACGGACCCGCCGCGGCGCGAGCCATCGCCCCCTCCCCGTACGCCCGCGCCGTCGCACGCGAGGTGTTGCGGCCGCTCGCCGACCTCGCCTGGCTGCTGACCCACCCGTAGCAGGCCATCGGGAACGTTCCTCGAGGCGAGGACACCGTCCTCGCCGAGGCTGGCTGGCGCGGCTCGCCCCTCGAACCATGCCCGAGGGTTCGGTCCGGTCGCGCGCCGTGCCAGACCCGTACGCCGACCGCGTCCTCCCCCCCACGTGCCTTGCACGACACCACCCTGCTGGAGACGGTCGGCCGCCGGGCGGCGACGGGGCCCCGCCCCACGGCGGAAGCACGAGGCGTACGCCCGCGTACGCGCAAGAGACGTCTGGACGCGAGCGGCCTCGCAACGGTGTTCGCGCCGTAATCGAAGGCGCCCGCAATTCTGTCGGAAGTCCGGGTGCATGCGGGTGTCGAACCAAGCGTGAAGACGACGAGCACGGTGGCGTCGACAGCGGTGGGAGCGCTTCTCGTCTCGATCGCCCTGGGGGCGATCGGTTGCGCGTCGACGGGCGCCGACGTCGTGGGTCGAGAAGGCGGCGTGGTGATTTCCGACGACGGCCGACTGAGCCTGGACATCCCCGAGCACGCGCTGCATCACGACATCGAGATCACCATCGAGACCATCGCCTGTGAGCAGCCCGAAGCCATCGGCCCCTGCTACGCCGTGGGTCCGCGCGGGACGGCGTTCTCGCGCCCCGCGTTGCTGACCTACGCGCTCGACGACATGCCGCTCGACGACGTCGATCCGCACACACTGGGCGTCGTCGCGGCACACGACGGCGAATGGAGGGTGCTCGCCGATCGCGAGGTCGACATGGTCGACGAGATCGTCGTCTCGTCGGCGATGTACCTCTCGGATTTCGCGGTCGTGCCGGTCTTTTGACGGCCTCGATCAGTGCAGGGGCACGCTGGTGACCTTCGCACCGGGGCCGACCCGATCGACGACGCCCTTGCCGGGGACACCCGCCACGGTGAACGCCTCTTCGAGGATCCCGAGCAAAGCCTCGGCGCGGCCGCGATCGGACGCGATCGCGAAGGTCGTCGGCCCGGCGCCGCTGATGCTGCAGCAGATCGCCCCGGCCTCCTGACACGCGGCCTTGGCTTCCAGATAGCCGGGGATGAGGCGCGCCCGAGCCGGCTCCACGATGTCGTCGACGATCGCCTCGCCCAGAAGCTGCAGATCACCCTCGTGCAGCGCGTGGACGAGCAAGCCCAGCCGTGCAGCGTGACGCACCACGTCTTGCAGCGGGACGCGATCGGGCAGGACATCCCTGGCCTTCTTGGTCGGTACCTCGCACCCGGGGGTGTACACGGCCAACCACAGGTCCTCGGGGACGGGCAAGGAGACCAGGCGGAGCGGTTGGAGCGAAGGGACGAGCACGATGCCCCCCACCACCGCCGGCGCCACGTTGTCCGGGTGCGCCGTCCCGCAGGCGACGCCCTCGGCGATCCGAGCGGCCTCGACCAGCGCCTCCGGACCCAGCCCCAGCTCCAGGACGGCATCCACCGCGACCGCGGCCGCGGCCGCACTCGCGCCGCTCGACCCCAGCCCGCTCCCCAGCGGCAGCCCCTTGTGCAACTCGAGCTCGACGCCCGCACCGGGGGCGTGGCGGCGCACCAACTCGACGGCGGCCACCGCCGCAGTGTTGCGCTCGATCCGACGAGGCAAGCGCCCCTGGTCTCCGGTGACCTCCCGCAAGACCACGCCCTCGGCCTCGGTTCGCCGGGCCCGGACGCGATCACCGAGGCTCTGCAGCGCCAGACCGACGCAGTCGAACCCCGGTCCCAGGTTGGACACCGTCGCCGGCGCGAACGCTTCGATCCAGGGCCGAGGCGCGCTCATGGAGCCCTCAACGCTTGAGGGCGTCGTCGATCCACCCGGCTACGGTTCCGCCGAACAGGAGCTCGTTGTACAGGCGCCCGTTCACGTACACCGCGGGCGTTCCCTCGATCTCGAGCTGCTCCCCGTGCGCGCGGTCGGCATCGACCGCGGCCTCGCCCTTCTTGGACTCGTACGACGCCTTGAACTTCTGCATGTCGAGCCCGATCTGCTCGGCATAGCGGTAGAGGTCCTCGTCCTCGAGCGCGGTCTGGTTGGCGAAGATGAGGTCGTGCATCTCCCAGAATTTGCCCTGCTCGTGAGCAGCCTCGGCGGCGATCGCCGCATATTTCGCGCGATCGTGCGACGCCAACGGGAAATGCTTGAACACCAACTTGGCCCGCCCGCGGAACTGATCGATCGCCTGCCGGAGGACGGGCGCCTCCTTCTTGCAGTGCGGACACTCGAAGTCGGCGAACACCACCACGGTGACCGGGGCTCGATCGCTCCCGTAGACGGGCCGTCCTTCGATGTCGATTTCCCGGGGCGTCAACGAGTCGATGACGTACTGGATGGCGCCTTTGATCGCGCTGGGCTGGGCACCGTCTGCCAGACGATCGGCCACGAACTGGGCGACGATCAGCGAGTCGCGGCAGGTCGCATCGTCGCGCAACGACGTCGCCAGCGAGTGCGGCTTTTGGCACGCGCTGGGCTCGGTGTTGATGATCTGGAAGAACGTCGCGCGCTGTGACTCGGACAACTTGCCGAAATCGACGCCCTTGGCCTCCATGATCATCTCACCGGGTGGCACCTCGGTCCGCGCCGGACGTCCGTCGTCGGCGCCCTCGTCTTGCGCCACCGATCGGTTACCGTCCGGGTTCTTGGCCTCGGGCGGCGTACACGCCGGAGAACAAGCCGTGAGCACGAAGATGCAGGCGCCGAGCGCCATTTGCGGGAAGCGAGTCAACGGGCTCGCAGGCTAGCGCACGGCCGCTTCGACTCGCAAGCGGCGACGGCTCGGCCCCACGACCCGTCCCGCAGCCGACGTCGGCCTCGGCCCCGGGGTGACCACGTCGGCGGGTGAGGGCCCGACGAACGGTGACGCCGGGCCCGCTGCAGCCGCGATCGCCCCGGTCGCCGACGTCACGTTGACACCTCCGCCGGCACGCGCGATACACCCGCCCCGAGAGGAGGCTGCCCTTGAAGATCCTGGTCACCGTCAAGCGGATCCCCGATCCGGACGAGAGCCTCAAGTTCGCGAACGGCGCGATCGACACGTCGTCTGCGAAGTGGGTTCCCAACGCATTCGATGAGTACGCGGTGGAAACGGCGCTCCGGCTCGCCGAGCAGGTCGGCAGCCCGCAGCGCCTGGCCGAGATCGTGGTGCTCAGCATCTGCCCCCAGGCGCAGCGGCAACACGTCACCCAGTTTCTCGCCATGGGAGCCGATCGCGGGATCATCGTCGACGCCGACGACACGGCCCTGGATGCGCAGACCGTGGCGAAGTTGATCGCCGCGGTGTTCCGCAAGGAACAGTGCGATCTCCTCGTGGCCGGCAAGCTGTCCCAGGACACCGAGGGCAACGAGGTCGCGCAGCGCGCAGCGGGGTTGCTCGGCATCCCCCAGGCGACCTTCGCCGCCACCGTCGAGTGGCAACGCGACGCGAACGCTCTGGTGGTGGCCCGCGAGGTCGACGACGGTGTCGAGACCAAGAAGGTCCCCCTTCCCGCCGTCTTGTCGGTCGATCTGCGCATCGTGCTGCCGCACAGCGTCAAGAACAACGCCACGCCAGCCGACCACGCCTACCAGGAGGGTCCCCGTCTGGCGTCGTTGCGCGGGATCACCATGGCCAAGCGCAAGAAGGTCGACGTGCTCACGCCCGGTGACCTGGGCGTCGAGCCTCGCAACGCCGTGCAGATTCCGAGCATCGACGCTCCCCCGGCGCGCCAGGCCGGTCAGATGGTGGAGAGCGTCGAGCAGTTGATGGAGAAGCTCGCTACGGAGGCAAAGGTCCTATGAGCAAGGTACTGACCATCCTGGAAGTCGGCGAAGGCGGTCTGAAGTCCTCCAGTCTTCCCGGAATTCGTTGCGGACAGCAGATCGCCGAGCAGTCCGGGGCGGAGCTTCACCTCCTGGTGCTCGGGGCGAAGGTGGCCGACGCCGCGCAGGCAATCGCGTCCCAGGGGTTCGGTGCGAAGACGGTGCACGTGCTCGAGCACGCCGAGCTGGCGCCCTTCACCGCCGAGGCGTGGGCCGACGCCATCGTCGCCGCCGCGCGGGCGATCGGCGCCACCGCCATCGGCGGGACCGCCACCTCCACGCTTCGCGATGCGATCCCCCGGGCGGCCGCGCTCCTCGATGCGCCGCTGGCTCCCGAGGTCACCGCGGTGACCGGCGCCGGCGCGTTCCGTCGCGAGGTGTCGGCCGGTCGCGCCATCGCCAACCTGAAGCTCGAGGGCACCTACTGCTGGACCGCGCGCGCGAGTGATTTCGAGCCCGCCGAAGCCGGTTCCGCGGCGGCGACGGTCGAGACGGTCGCCGCCGCCGAGATCAGCAAGCGCGGCGCCGAGGTCCAGGGGATCGAGAAGACCCAGAGCGCCCGTCCGGCCCTCACCGAGGCCGAGGTCGTGGTCTCGGGTGGCCGAGGCATGCGAGAGGCCAAGAACTTCGAAATCCTCGAGCAGCTCACCGATCTGCTGGGCGGCGCGCTGGGAGCGAGCCGCGCGGCCACCGACGCCGGCATGGTCCCCGCCGATCTCCAGGTGGGTCAGACCGGCAAGGTCGTCGCCCCCAACCTCTACATCGCGGTGGCGATCTCGGGTGCGATTCAGCACCTGGCGGGCATGAAGGGCAGCAAGACCATCGTCGCCATCAACAAGGACCCCGAGGCGCCGATCTTCCAGATCGCGGACTACGGCCTGGTGGCGAAGTGGGAGGACGCCGTGCCCAAGATGATCGAGCTCATCAAGGCCAGGAAGGGGTGAGATCGGGCCGCGCCCGTTCGACGGGCGCACGCTCCCCGACGGTCGCGACAGGGTACGGCCGCCCTCGTCGCGGTCCTCGCGATCCCGTGCTCGCGGTGCCCGACGGGCCCCGCATGGGCCCCCGCGGGACCCGTGGGCACGGCCGCGAAGCATCGTCCCCCCGGGGGCGGACGCGGGCCCTCGAGCGATCGGGCCTCCCCGTCGGGGGGCGAACGGGGACGTTGCGGGTAACCTGGCCTGGATGGACTCCCCATCGTCGCCGGGGCGTTCCGAGTACGCCGTCCGCTCCCTGGGCGTGGTGGTCGTAGGGGCCCTCGTCCAGTTCGCCGTCGCCCTCTTCTTGTTCGACGCCATGGTCGAGGGGCGCGGGCTGGCCGGGCAACGAGCCTCGGTCTCGCTGGTGGTCGTCGGGACGACGCTGGCGGCGATCGGCTTTCTCTACGTCCGGACGCAGTACTCCAGCAACGACCACGTCGCGTGGACCATCCCCCGCGTGCTGTGGGGGACCCCTCCCCTGGCGGCGGCGATCTTCCTCCCCATCACGCTCCCGACCTGGATCCTGGAGGCCGACCACGCGACGCTGGCCCAGGCCGCCGCGCCGGTCGTGATCGCGGGGTGGGTGTCCAGCCTCCTGGTCTCCCTGGTGTCGGAGCGTCTCTTGCGTGCGCTGGCGAGCCGCTATCCGCCGGCGTCCGAGCTCGGTGCCCTGCGGACCATCGCGCCGCCGACTTTGGCGGGCAGCCACATTCGGATCCTGACGATCGCCAGCGCGAGCGCCGGGTTGCTGGCCCTGGGCGCCGTCCTCAGCCACAACGATCCGCTGCGGCTGGTCGCCAGCGTACCGGCGTGGGCGAGCGTGGTGGGTGGTCTGGTGCTGGTCGGGCTCGCCGCGGCCGCCGGCTTGAGCCTCGGTCAGAGCCCCGGGCAGGACATCGTCTCCATCGCGCGACGGCTCGACGCGCTCGGCTACGACCAGCAAGAGCGCATGACCTCGCCCATCGTGGCGACGAGCTTCGACGAGGTGGGCGAGCTCCTCTCCTCCCTGGAGAAGCTTCGCGCGCACCTGGACCAGGAGCTCGCGATGTACCAGGAGGCGCTCGACAAGACGCGGGAGGCGGACGCCCTCAAGGCCGACTTCCTCAGCGCGGTGAGCCACGAGCTGAGGACGCCCCTCAACGTGGTCGGCGGCTTTGCGCAGCTTCTGCTCGAGAGCGAGTCGGAGCCGCTTTCGGCCGCCCAGGCCGAGGACATCCGACTGATCCAGGCCGGCGGCAAGCAATTGCTCGAGCTCATCAACGACATCCTCGACGTCTCGATGATCGAATCGGGCGAGTTGAGACTCTCGTTCGCCCCCACCGACGTCGCGGAGGTCATCGCCGAGGTCGTCCGCATCCACCAGCCGCTGGTCCGCGACAAGCCCGTGGAGCTGCGGTCCGAGATCGGCCCGCACCTTCCCATCGTGGTGTGCGACCGGCGGCGCCTGGTCCAGATCCTCACCAACCTGGTGTCCAACGCGGTGAAGTTCACCGAATCGGGGTCCATCCTGGTGCGCGCGGCCTACGACCCGCGCAAGGGCGGGGTGGTCATTCGCTGCATCGACACCGGGATCGGCATCGAGCCCCAGGATCTCGACGCCATCTTCGAGGAGTATCGACAGGTCGGATCGCTCAAGCGTCGCAAGAAGGGCACCGGGCTCGGCCTGGCGATCGCGCGCAGCATCGCCCAGCATCACGGGGGGTCTCTGACGGTGGAGTCCACGGTCGGCCAGGGATCCACCTTCACGCTCACGCTCCCCCGCGACCCCCCCACGCGCCCGGACTCGATCGGTCTGACGGAAGAGGCGGCACGTTCGATGGTCCGCTCCGGATCGCTCGGCCCGGCCCCGGAGGTGAACTCGTGAGCGCCCAGGGCGGATCGCCGGTGACCGGGTTCACGCTGCCGCTTCCCCGGCGGGGGATCGGAGCGCGCCTCGACGTCGAGCTGAGGACGCTGGGGATCGTGGGGCTCTTGTGGGTCATCGGCTTCGGTCAAGGGCTGGTGTGGATCTGGGCCACCGCCGATCCCGGAACTTTGGTGCTACCGCCGTTGCTGCTCGTGTTGTTCCCGCAAGTCGTCGGACTCGCGGTGGTCGCCACCCGCACGGTCATCGATCTCCCCACGGCACGGTGGCCCCGGAGCAACACCCCGCGACCGCGCCCTCCCCTTTGGCCCCTGTTCGTGGGCCTGGCGCCGCTGTTTCCGCTGGCGATCGTGCTCGTTCTTCGCGACCGCGCGGCGCGTCGACGCGGGCTGCCCGACCCCGAGGCCGTGGAGCGTGCGTTCCACCAGCTCCTCCGCTTTCCTCGCAGCCTCGGCTTTCGCTTCCTCGCCTGGGGCGCCCTCGCCGGGATCGTCGACGTCATCTTGTTCGGCACCGAGGCGGGGTGGGAGCGTCCGAGGATCGTGGCGACGGTGCTCTTGTGGGTGGCGCTCCTCGGACCGTTGGCTGCGGTGATCACCGGATGGACCCGGCTCATCGTGCGACCGGAGTGCCTGACCGCGCCTCGGCCGGCACTGCCCTTTCGGCGCACCGCGGACCTCGGGCTACGCCTGGTCGTCAACGCGACCGCGGCGAGCATCGGGGTCATCCTCGCGCCGCTTTGCGTCGGTTACCTGTGGTCCCAGGGTGGGACGGAGGGGATCGTCGAGGCCCAAGTGCTCGCCGAGCGGATGCTCTCTTTGGCCGACCGTGGGGACGAGGCGCGCTTGGGGCGATTGCTCGGCGAGCACTCCGACGTCACCGTCCGCCTCGGCAATCGGCGCCTGGGACCCGACGCAGACGTTTCGGCGGCATCGGGCATCCTGGATCGAAACGGAGACGGCGAGGGCGATTCGGTCGCCGCCACCCGAGGCGAGGTGTCCGTGGTGGTTCCCCTGCACACCAGGCCTCCCTCACCGCCGCATCGGATCCTGGTCGTCGGCGGGCTCTTGTGCCTGTCGGCGGCCATCGGCGCGATCGTGCTCTTGGCCCGCAACGTACGTCGCGACGTGGTCAGAGCGGCCGCGCAGGCCCAGGCGGTGGCCGAGGGCCGGGCGCCCGAACCGCTGCGCGAGGGTTCGTTCTCCACCTTCGAGCTGCGCCAACTGGTGGTCTCCGTCGACAAGCTCGTCAAGCGCATCACCGAAGGCAACGTCGCCAAGTACGTGGCCATCGAGAAGGCCAAGGAGGCCGACCGCCTCAAGAGCCAGTTCCTGGCCAACATGAGCCACGACTTGCGGTCCCCGCTCAACTCGATTCTCGGCTTTTCGGAGCTGCTCC
Source organism: uncultured Nannocystaceae bacterium (assembly GCA_964650105.1). GTDB lineage: Bacteria > Myxococcota_A > Polyangia > Nannocystales > Nannocystaceae > CAZYSW01. Next base: position 6,477 of record CAZYSW010000091.1, on the reverse strand, counting down.
TGACCGGGATCGACGGCGATCTGACGGCCGAGCAAAGAGCGATGGTCGAGCGGATCTTCGCGAGCGGGCGGCAGCTCTTGCAGGAGATCGACGACATCCTGGACACGGCGAAGATCGAGGCTTCTCGATTGGACCTGCACCTCGAGCCCACCCCCCCTGCGGCCCTGGTCGGCCGCGCGATTCACAACGCGAAGAAGCGGCGCGAGAACACCATGGAGTACGTGGTCGACGTGGCGCCCGGCTTGCCCCCGGCGTTCGTGGACCCGGGGCGCACGGTGCAAGCGATCGAGAACGTCCTGGTGTTCGCGAGCGAACGCATGGACGGCGGAACGATTGCCGTTCGCGTCCGCCTGGGGAAGACCGACCGCGGCCGCATGATCTTCGTGCACGTCCACACCCCGGTCCCTCCGGCCTCGGCCGCCGACCTCTCGCGGGCTCGACGGGGCTTTCATCGCATTCCGGGCCACCGGGGCCTCGGCCTGGGGTTGCCGATCGCCGGATCGATCCTCGAGCTGCAGGGCGGGTCGCTATCGATCGAAGACCTGGGCGACGGGATGACCTTCAGCTTGGAGCTGTGCGCACCGGAGACGCGGCGCAGCATTCGAGCCCGCGAGCTGGCGGAGAGCACGTGAGCGCGGCACCGATCCACCTGTCGAGGCGCACGGCCTGGACCTTGGAGGTTCCGCGGCTCGAGTCGCGGGCCGCCGAGCTGCGGGCTCGAGGCGTGCGCGTCCACGATCTGCGGGTCACGAATCCGACGGAGGTCGGGCTGCTGCACCCCGACGCCTCGTACCAGCGGCTGGGTGATCCTCGCGCGCGCCGATACGCGCCCCACCCCCTCGGCATGCCGGCGGCTCGCCGCGCGGTGTCGGCGTACTACGCGGCGCGCGGCGTGACGGTCCCCCCCGATCGGATCTGGTTGACCGCCGGCACCAGCGAGGCCTACGCACACCTCCTCACCCTGCTGTGCGATCCGGGGGATGCCGTGCTCGCCCCCCGGCCGGGCTACCCCCTGCTCGACGTCCTCGCCGACACGACCAACGTCGAGCTGATTCCCTACCCACTGCACTACGACGGCCGCTGGAGCCTCGACGTCCATGCGCTCTCGAGCCTCGCGCGACGCTCGACGTCGGTACGGGCCATCGTCGTGGTGGCCCCCAACAACCCCACCGGGAACTACCTGAAGACCTCCGAGGTGAGCGCACTCGCCGAGCTCGCGACCGCGAAGGGCCTGCCGCTGATCGTGGACGAGGTGTTCGCGGATTACCCCTTGCGCGACGATCCCGACCGTGTGCCCCACGTCGCGGGCATCGGTGCGCCCCTCACCTTCGTGTTGTCGGGCCTGTCCAAGGTGGCCGCGCTGCCCCAGATGAAGCTCTCGTGGGTCGCGGTGCACGGCGAGGACGCGGTGGTGGGCCCGGTGCTCGAACGCGCCGAGGTGCTCGAAGACGCCTTTCTCTCGGTCTCCACCCCGGTGCAGCTCGCCCTCGCCGAGCTCTTCGCCGCCGCCGAGCCGGTGCGCGATCGCATTCGCGCTCGTACCCTCGCCAACCTCGACGCGTTGCGCCGCCTCACGGCCGACACGCCCCTCGACGTGCTGGACGTCGAGGGGGGATGGACCGCCGTCGTCCGGCTGCCGCAGCTCGGCGACCTCGACGATGACGACTGGGCCCTGTCGTTGCTGGAGGGCCCCGGCGTCCTGGTCCAACCGGGATCGCCGTCCGGGTTGTCGGGCCCTCCCAAGCTCGTCGTCTCGCTCTTGCCCGAGAGCTCGACGTTTTGCGCCGCCGTGTCGGCGCTGGCCGAGCACGTGCGGGATCGATGTCGCGCCGCGGCGTCGGATCCTCCACCGCACGCGTGAACGCCACGCGGCCTCGGGTGCTCCGCTGCGCGAGGGGTCCGGCGCACGTGCTCTCCGGCCGGATCCGCTGCCGCGCGTTCGCCGACCCGGGACCCGAGGGTCGTGCGCGTGACGCTGGGTCCCGAAGCAGGTCACGGCGGCGACGGTGCGGATCGACGCTCGGGTCCCGTACCCGGCGTGCACCACGAGGGGCGGCCCGAGCCGGGCCGATCGCTTGTCGTCGGTGCCGACGGGATGCAAGCTGCCCCTGCCATGCTCTCACTCGTCGACGAAAAGCTCGCGCGCTACATCGAGGATCACGCCCCTCCCGAATCGCCGCTGCTCGCCGAGCTCCGCGAAGAGACCTACCGCGAGCTCGAGGACCCGCAGATGCAGGTGGGTCGCGTCGAGGGTGCGTTCTTGCGCCTGCTGGTGCAGATCTCGGCCGCACGCCGCGTGCTGGAGCTGGGGACGTTCAGCGGGTACTCGGCGCTCAGCATGGCCGCGGGGCTCCCCGAAGACGGCACCATCGTCACCTGCGACGTCGATCCCAAGGCCACGAGCGTCGCTCGCCGCTACTTCGACCGGAGCGGCCTGGGTCACAAGATCGAGATTCGGCTCGGGCGCGCGCTCGAGACCCTCGCGCAGCTCCAGGCCGCGAACGCCACGTTCGACTTCGTGTTCATCGATGCCGACAAGAAGTCGTACGTCGACTACTGGGAAGCCGTGCTTCCCATGCTCGGTCCGGGAGGCCTGATCGTCGCCGACAACACCCTGTGGAGCGGACGGGTCCTCGACCCCCAGGCGGCCAGCGACCACGCCATCGTCCGCTTCAACCGACGCGTCGCCGAAGACGACCGGGTGGACCACGTCCTTTTGTCGGTGCGCGACGGGATCATGCTCGCGCGCAAGCGATAGGCGCCGGGAGGCGATCGGGGTGCTGGCTCGGGCGCGCACTCGGCGGTAGACTCGGCGGGTGCCTCCGACCGCGGCGAGCGCCACGGCCACTCGCGAGCCACTGACCTCGACCATGCAAGACGTGGCGCGCGCCGTGGCAGCCGTGATTCGCGGCAAGGAGGACGCGATCGAGAACGCCCTCGTCGCGATGATCGCGGGCGGTCACCTACTCATCGAGGACATCCCCGGCGTCGGCAAGAGCACGCTGGCGCGCGCGCTGGCCCAGGCCGTGGGCGGCGAATTTCGTCGCATTCAGTTCACCAGCGATCTTCTGCCGGCCGACATCGTGGGCGTGAACGTCTGGCGCCCCCAAAGCGAACGGTTCGAGTTCCGTCGCGGCCCCCTGTTCGCCAACGTCGTGCTGGCGGACGAGATCAACCGCGCGCCACCCCGCACCCAGAGCGCGCTGCTGGAGGCGATGGGGGAGCAGCAGATCTCCGTGGACGGAACCAGCCATCCCCTGCCGCAGCCGTTCATGGTGATCGCGACCCAGAATCCACTCGAGCACCACGGCACGTACCCACTGCCGGAGTCGCAGCGCGACCGGTTCATGCTTCGCCTGTCGCTGGGCTACACCGAGGCGTCGGTGGAGACCGAGCTGTTGCTGGAGGTCAAGCGCGCGCAACCGCAACCGCTCGACCGCGTCGTCGGCCCCGACATGGTCCTCGAGGCGCAGCTTCGGGCCAGGGATCTTTTCTTGCACCCCGACCTCGCCAAGTACGCACAGTCCATCGTGGACGCCACGCGCAAGCACCCCAGGGTGCGCCTGGGCGTCAGCACCCGAGGCGCGCTGGCGTGGGTGAGGGCCGCACGCGCCCGAGCCTACCTTCAGGGTCGAACGCAGGTCGCCATCGACGACCTGCAGGAGCTCGCCGTGGGCTGCCTGGCGCACCGCGTCCTGCTCGTCCACGGAAGCGAGGAGGCGAGCGACGCGTTGGCCGAGGACCTGGTGCGAGAGCTGCTCGCCACGATTCCGGTACCACGCTGATGTCGCAGCCCAGGGCCCGCGGTCGCTCGCTGCTCCGGCGCATCCTGAGCGCTCGGGGCCGGAGCCTCGAGATCACGCGCGCCGGCTGGATCTTCATCGTCCTGACCCTGGCCGTGGGCTTTGCGGCGATCAACTCGGGCGCCAACCTCCTGCACGTGGTCTTCGGGGCGCAAATGGCCCTGATCGTCGGCAGCGGAATGGTCAGCGAGTCGACGGTCCGACGCTCGAGTGCCCGCCGCGTGGTGGTCGGATCGCTGCATGCCGGCACGCCCGCACCGGTGAAGGTGGAGCTGCGCAACCTGGACCCGCGATTCGACCTTCTGTCGGTCAGCGTCGAGGACGACGATCGGATCGAGACCGCGGGGACGTGCACCCCGGTGTTCTCCGTGAGGCTCCCCCCCGGGGGCAGCACGACGTTGTCGGGCATGGTCACCATGCCCGTCCGCGGCCGGCATCGATTGCCGCCCGCGGTGGTGGCCACGCGCTTCCCGTTTGGGCTCTTCGTCAAGCGCCGTGAGCTCGGCGATCCCGAAGAGGTGCTGGTGTATCCTCGGATCACCCGCGGCGCCGGGCGCCACAGCGTGGACATGCAAGTGGGTCGCGGCGAGGCGGCCGGACGAGCCGATCGCGTGGGCGAGTTCTTCGGCCTGCGCGAGTATCGGGACGGTGACGACCCCCGACGCATCCATTGGCCCGCGCACGCCCGCCTGGATCGCCCGGTGGTGCGCGAGCACGAAGCGCGCGGCGATCGGATCGTGATCCTTAGCCTGGCTTCGGGGCGAACCGGAGAGCCCGCGTTCGAGCGAGAGGTCGAACGCATCGCCTCCGAAGCGGTCGCGATGCTGCGCATCCCGGGCGCGGCGGTGGGCCTTCGGTACGCCGGCGAGACGGTGATCGAGCCCGGCTCGGGGCCTGCGCACCGGCAGCGAATTCTCGAGTTCCTGGCGCTGGTGGGAGGGACGACGTGACCCTGGTCGAGCTCCGCGACCGCCTCAGCGTGGCGCAGATCGGCATCGCCTGCGCAGCCGTGGCCTTCGGCGGCGGCGTTGCATGGACGAGCTTGCTGGTGGCGGGGATTCTCGCCGTCTGGGCGTTCGTTCGCCCCCTGCCGGCCGAGCCTTCGCCGAGGGCCCAACGGCTGTGGACGGCCGGCATCGCGGTCGCCCTTCTGCTCACCGGCGCGCGCGCCTTGTTGTGGGCCGACTTCTTGGATGCCGGCGTCGACTTCCTCCTTCTCTTGGTGGTGCAACGTCTCTTCAATCGGCAACGTGCGCGCGAGCACGCGCAGCTCCTGGCCTTGGGGGCCCTGCTCATGGTGGTGGGGGCGGTGATCAACACGGGCCTGAACTACCCCATCCTCTTCGGGGCCTATTTGTTGGTCGCGATCATGACGTTGGTGACCAACCACCTGTTGTCGGAGGGCGAGCGGCTCGGCCCCCGCATCGCTGCAGACGTCCAGCGAGAGGCTCGACGCTCGGCGCGAACGTTGTGGCGTGCCTCGGCGCAAGTCGCCGCCCTCGCGGCGGTGGGCGGGTTGCTGGTGTTCCTGTTCTTCCCCCGGTGGGGCGTCGGGGTGTTCCTGCGCGGGGCCATGGCTCGCGATGCTCGAAGCGGCTTCTCGGGAGAGGTGCGACTGGGGCTCTTCGGGACGATCAAGACCGATGCCACCGTCGCCGCGCGCATCGTCCCGATGAACATGGACGAACGCCCCCGCCGTCTGCTCTGGCACCTGCGCGGCAGCAGCTTCGAGGTCTACGAGCACGGTCGGTGGCGCAGCGGTGCCGACGGCGAGGCCGTGCCCCTCGTCGAGCGCGGGGGGTGGGCCATCCTGGCGCCCGAGGGCAATCCCGAGGCGCACCGCGCCCCCGGCACGATGGGCCGCCATCTCCAGCTCGTCGCCCGGCCGATCCCCGGCTTCGACCGATCGACCGAGACCCTGCACGCGCAGGTCACCCTCGAGGACCTCGGGGTCGACGTGTTGTTCGCCGCGTCCAAACCGCTCGCGATCAAGCTGCGCCCGCGCGGGGCAGTGGAACGCCGACTGCGAGTCCTGGGCGGCCTCAACCGCGTCCTGCGGATCGACAAGCCCCCGGGCCCCATCCAGTACGAGTTCCTGAGCCGGATCGGAGAGCCGACCCCCGAGGAGCTGCGGGCGGTGGGAGACCCCGCCGTCCCCATCGAGCTGGCGGGGTTCACCCTGCGAAGCGAGAGCCTCTCGTCGGACGTGACCGAGCTCGCGGTGGCGCTGACCCGAGATGCGCCCACCCGGTACGACAAGGTCGATGCCGTGATGCGTCACCTGTCGACCTTTCGGTACACGCTCGATCTGGAATCGTCCCCACGGGTGGACGCCGGGGCCGATCCCCTGGAGGGGTTCTTGTTCGACACGCGAGCCGGCCATTGCGAATACTTCGCCACCGCCCTGGCGGTCCTCTTGCGCGAGGTGGGCGTGCCGACGCGGATCGTCAACGGCTACTACGGGGCGCACTACAACCAGCTCGGCGAGTACTACGCGGTTCGGCAGGCCGACGCCCACTCTTGGGTCGAGGTCCACTTCGGCGAGCTCGGCTGGGTCACCTTCGATCCGACCCCGCCTTCGGGCCGCACGGCGGGCGACGACGCGCCGTTGTGGCCCGCCGCCTCGGCCGTGCTCGATGCGCTGCGCAGCGCCTATCTCGAGTGGGTCATCGAC
>CAZYSW010000090.1:0-15288 GCA_964650105.1 uncultured Nannocystaceae bacterium | reverse complement strand
GGCGCGCGTACGTCGGGCGCTGGTCGTACGTCATCCCATGCAGCCCTTCAGCCCCCGCTACTTCGGCACCGACCCCGATCCGCGATTGTTCAGCTACGCGCGCGACTACTGCGAGGGGGCGCGGGCGCTGGTCGGCGAACGAAGCACCGAGGAGCGACCGCCGCTGTTGACCGAGCCTCTGTCGCCGCTGCCGAGCACCGAGACCGAAGTCCTCGACCTGCACCGGGTCCTACGCTTCTTTCGGCTCCCCGCCGCGGAGCTGCTGCGTCGCCGGCTGGGCCTGCGGCTGGACGAGCGCAGCACCGACCGCAGCGACCGCGAGCCGATGGAGCTGGATCATCTCGAGCAGTGGAACGTGGGCTCGATGTTGCTCGAGCACCGCCTCGAGGACATCGACGAAGAACAGTCCCGCGCGCTGTCGAGGGCGGCCGGTGTGCTCCCGTTGGGGGCCCCCGGGGCGTGGCGCTACGACCAGATCGCCACCGGCGTCGGCCCGCTGGCGGAGGCCATCGAACGCGCCACGGCGGGCGACCGGCGTTCGAACCTGACGGTGGACGTCCGGATCGGATCCACACGCTTGATGGGTACGATCGATCGATTGTGGCCGGCCCGCCAGGTGCTCCACCAGTACGCGCGGCTCAATGCCAAGCACCTCTTGCAGGCCTGGATCCGCCACCTGGTGCTGTCGGTGGCCACCCCCGACGAGGCCATCCCGACGTTGGTGCTCGGGCGCGGCGAGGGGACGATGATTCGCTGCGTCGCGTTGCGGCCGGCCCCCGATGCGCGAGATCACCTGGCGAAGCTGCTCGAGTTGTACGTCATCGGACAGACCGAGCCGCTCTTGCTGTTCCCGAGGAGCTCGTTGGCGTTCGCGGAGCGACTCGCCGAGCGGGGCGACGCGGCGGCCGCGTACAAGGCAGCGCGCGAGCAGTGGGCGGCGCGGTTCTACGGCGAGCGAGACGATCCGTACCTGCGACGGCTGTTCGGCGAGGAGGACGTCCTGCAACCCGGGTTTTCGCCTTTCGCCGGCGTGCCCCTGCGCGGGGGTGATTTCCCGACCCTCGCCGTCACGGTGTTCGGCCCCTTGCTCGCCCACCTGGAGGCGCTCTGATGCGGGTCCTCGATCCCATGGCGCTCCCCCTGTCGGGAACGCAGCTCATCGAGGCCAGCGCGGGGACGGGCAAGACCTACACCATCACCACCCTCGTGCTCCGGCTGTTGACCGAGCGCGGCCTGGACATCGACCGCATCCTGGTCGTCACGTTCACCGAGGCGGCTGCGGCCGAGCTGCGCTCGAGGATCCGCCGACGCCTTCGCGCCGCGCTTGCGGCCCACGACTCGGCACCGAGCGATGCGGAGCTCGAGGCCTGGGTGCGCAGCCGTCGACAGGCGGGCCACGGGAGCGAGGACAGGGCCCGGCTGGAGCTGGCGCTGCGCAACTTCGACGAGGCGCCGATCTCGACCATCCACGGTTTTTGCCACCGCGTGTTGCAAGACGGGGCGTTCGAGACCGGGGTCCCGTTCGATACCGAGCTGCAGCCGGACGAGACGCCGCTGCTCGACCAGGTGGTGCGGGACTTTTGGGCGCGCGAGCTGTACGACGCCGACCTGCTGTTCGTGGACTTCTTGGGCCAGTCCAAGATCGGTCCGAGCCGACTGCTGCGGCTCGCCGGTCTGGCGGCGCGCCACCCCTACGCCCCCGTGATCCCGGCGGCGGTGGAGCTGGACGAACACCCCCAGATCGCGCCGTTCGCCGAGGCCTATGCGCGCGCACGCGCCACGTGGCTCGGTGACCGAGAGGAGATCCAGCGCCTGTTGCTCGAGCACGAAGGTCTGCACAAGAGACAGTACCCCAAAGACGAGCTCCCCGCCTGGTTCGAGCGCCTCGATGGGTTCTTCCGCCACGAGAACCCGGGCATGAACCTGGGGATCGGGACGTTCGAAAAGTTCCGTGCGTCAAGGCTCGCCACGTTCACCACCAAGGCCTATCAGAAGCGCGGGAAGGTCCCCCGGCATCCGTTCTTCGACGCCTGCGAGGCGCTCTTCGAGGCACAGAAGCCTCTGGCCCGCAACTTCGAGCTGAGGGCCATCGATCTCAAGCGGCGCCTCATCGACTACACGCGGCGCGAGCTTCCGCGTGTCAAGCGACATCGAGGCGTGCAGTCGTTCGACGATCTGCTGCAGCTACTCCACCGCGCGGTGACCCGACACGGCTCCAAGCGCCTGTCCACCGCCATCCGCAGCCGCTACCAGGCGGCCTTGATCGACGAGTTCCAGGACACCGATCCCATCCAGTACGAGATCTTCGAGGCGATCTATCGCGGGAGCGAGCTTCCGCTGTTTTTCATCGGGGATCCCAAGCAGGCCATCTACGGGTTTCGCGGCGCCGACGTCTTCGCGTATCTGCACGCGGCCCGCACCGTGGGCAGCCGCAAGCTGACGATGGATCGCAACTGGCGATCCGACCCGCCGCTTCTGGAGGCGCTCGAGCACCTGTTCGACGTCCGGCGTCCCTTCATGCTCGAGGACATCGAGCTCCCCCGCGTGCGCCCCCGCCCCGGGGCCAAGACCGCGCTGTTCGCCGACGGGATGCCGCTGCCCGCCCTGGAGATCGCGTTCGTCCCCCGCAGCCTCGCCGGGTGTCCGGCCGACAAGCAGATCCCCCGCGAGTGGGCGGACGCCTGGCTGCCGGGGCAGATCGCTGCGGACATTTCGAGGCTCCTGCACCAGGGGGCGACGATCGAGTCCGAGGACGGGACACGCCCCGTGCACCCCGGTGACGTGGCGGTGCTGGTGCGCAAGAACCTCCAGGCGCAGCAGATCCAGACCGAGCTGCGGCGGCTGGGCATTCCCAGCGTGGTGTACGGCGACGCGTCGGTGCTGCACACCCGTGAAGCCGACGAGCTCTTGCGCGTGCTTTCGGCGGTCGCCGAGCCCACGCGCGACGATCTCCTGCGTGCCGCACTGACCACCGAGATGCTCGGCATCTCCGGCACCGAGCTCGAGCGCATGCTGGAGGACGACTCGGGCTGGAACGCGTGGGTGGAGAGCTTCAGGCGATGGCACGCCATCTGGGTGGAACGGGGATTCATTCAGATGTTCCGGACCCTGTCTGCCGAGACCCGCACGCCCTCGCGGCTGCTTCCGTTCGTGGACGGGGAACGCCGGATGACCAACCTGCTCCACCTCTCCGAGCTCCTGCACACGGCGGCCACGACCCACCACCTGGGGCCCGCCGGGCTCTTGCGCTGGTTCACCGAAGAGCGGCGGGTCGAGCAGACACCGCCCGAGGCGGTCAAGCTTCGCCTGGAGCGTGACGACCGGGCCGTCCAGCTCATCACCATCCATCGCAGCAAGGGCCTCGAGTACCCGATCGTGTACTGCCCGTATTTGTGGGCGCCCGACGAAATGCGCGACGAAGAGGAGCACGACCTACTGTTCCACGATCCCGAGGCCGAAGGGCGTCTCCACATCGACATCACGATCAAGCCGGGCAACCGACACGAACGCGCCAAGCACCCCAACGTCGCCCAGGCACGCTTCGAGACCGCCGCCGAGAGTCTTCGGCTGCTGTACGTGGCGCTCACCCGGGCCCGGCATCGGGCGGTGGTGGTGTGGGGTGCCTTCGCGGGTGCCCACCACTCCTCGCTGGGCTATCTCTTGCACGCACCGCAGGCCGATCCCGGGTGGGCGTGGGATCCCGATCTGGTCGCCAGCAAGATCAAGGCGAGCGACGACGAAGCTCTGCTGCAATGGCTCGAGACACGGCGGCATCGGAACTGGTGTGTGTCGGATCTCGGCACCCGACAGCCACGTCCTTGGACGGCGCCTCGCGAGGCGTCCGTGCCGCTGGAGGTTCGAACACCTCGGGCCGCCCTCGACCGGCTCTATCGCACCTCCAGCTTCACGCAGATGACCGCCAAAGAGGCCGCCGGCGACGGACAGGATCTCGACGAGGTGGACGAGCGGGGCAAGGAGATCTCCGTCGCCGAGCCGGATGCCCCGCTGATCCCGCTGGCCACGTTCCCTCGCGGGGCGAGGGCCGGCAACTTCTTTCACGACCTCTTCGAGCACCTCGATTTCCAGGCCCCCACCGAGATCGAGCGCATGGTCTCCGCCAAGCTGCGCGGCCACGGCTACGACGAGAACGCCTGGCTGACGCCCGTAGCGACCGCGGTTCGAGCCGTGTTGGACACGCCTCTGGCGGAGCCCGGGCTGAAACTGGCCGACGTGCCCATGCGAGCGCGGGTCAACGAGCTGGAATTCCTCCTCCCCGTCGCCCATCGAACCGATCGCAAGACGGTGCTTCCCCGGGATCTCGCGGAGGCGTTCGAAACCCACCCCGACGGCCTGCCGCCGGGCTACGCCGATCGCTTGCGACGCCTCCCGTTCACGCCCTTGCGAGGCTTCCTCAAAGGCTTCATCGACCTGGTCTTCGAGCACGAAGGCCGGCTGTGGATCGTGGACTACAAGACCAATCACCTGGGGAACACGCGGGCGAGCTACGACGCCTCCGCGCTGGCATCGGTGATGGCGGAGCACCACTATCTCCTGCAGGCTCACCTCTATACGGTCGCGGTGCTTCGGCATGTTCGCCGCAACCGTCCGGAGCTCGACTACGATCGGGATTTCGGGGGTGTGCTGTACCTGTTCTTGCGAGGGATGAGCCCCGAGGGCGGCTGGGCGTTCGGCGTCTATCGCGACAAGCCCCCTGTCGCACGCATCGAAGCCATCTCGGCGCTCCTCGACACCGCCCACGATCCGGAGGCCGCGGCGTGAGTACCGTCGTGCAGCGACTTTTCGACGCGGGGATCCTCGGGCCGCTGGACGTCTTCTTCGCGCGCACCCTGGATCGCCTGTGCCCCGGCCAGCCCGAGGACGTCTTGCTCGGGGCGGCGCTCGCCAGCCGGGCCATCGCTCACGGACACGTGTGTGCCGACCTGCGCCGGCTCGCTTCGGAACCGCTGCACGACGAGGCGGGAGAGACCGTCGCGGTGGAGCTGCCCTCTCCCTGGGCGTGGACGCTCAGCCTCGGGAGCAGCCCACTGGTGGGTGACGGAACCCGCCCCACACCGCTGGTCCTCGACGAGGGCTCCCGGCTGTACTTGTTTCGCTACCACGCGTACCAGGTTCGGCTGGCCGACGCCCTGCGATCGCGAGCACGGCTCGTCGAGGACGACGCCGGCGACGATGCCTTGCGCGCGTCGTTGCAGCGCCTCTTCGCCCCCGGTGGTGAAGGGCCCAGCCTCGACCCGCGGCAGCGGCTCGCCGCCGCGGTGGCGATGCTGCGGCGGCTGACCGTCATCTCCGGGGGACCGGGCACGGGCAAGACGACCACCGTCCTGCGGATCCTGGCGGCCGCGGTCGAGCGCGCACGCCACGACGATCGGGCGACGCCCCGCATCCTGCTCTTGGCCCCCACCGGAAAGGCCGCCACCCGCCTGGCGGAATCGGTGCAGCTCGGCAAGCGTACGCTCGCGTGCGACGAGAGCATCAAAGACGCGATCCCCGAAAGCGCATCGACCATTCACCGCGCGCTGGGCTTCAGGCCCTGGACGCCGACCCGCTTCGTGCACGACGCCGACAACCCACTTCCCGCGGACGTCGTGGTCGTCGACGAATCGTCGATGGTGGACCTGGCGCTGATGGCCAAGCTGGTGGATGCGGTACCTCCTCGGGCGCGGCTCATCTTGCTCGGAGACCGCAATCAGCTCGCCTCCGTCGAGGCCGGAGCCATCCTGGGCGACATCTGCGGTGGTGGAGAGCCGCCCGGACGATCGGCCGCCTTCGCGGCCCGGCTGGAGCGCATCGTCGGTCCCGAGCGCCAGGTGCACCCGTCCTCGCCCCCTCCGATCGCCGATTGCATCGTCGAGTTGGAGCAGAGCCACCGCTTCGGTTCGGACAGCGTGATCGGGAACCTGGCCCGCGCGATCAACCGTGGGGCGGGGCGCGAGGCCTGCGAGATCCTCGAGGCCGGCCACTCCGCTGCGCGGCTGGTGAAGCTGCGCGAGCCCGGGCGCATTCGCGAGGTCTTGCGCGACGACGTGGTGGCGGCGTTCGCCGACATGCTCGAGGCCAAAGACCCCGAGGCGCGCCTGCTCGCGCTCGGTCGCTACCGCCTCTTGTCGCCGCATCGACGCGGTCCCTTCGGGACCGAGCGTCTCAACCTGATGATCGAGGAAATCCTGGCCGACGCCGGCCTCCTGCGCCCTTCGCAGGCGCACTACGACGGGCGCCCGATCATCGTGACGCGCAACGACTACCAGCTCGAGCTCTTCAATGGAGACGTCGGCGTGATTGTGGGCGACGGTCATCGTGCTCGCGCCTGGTTTTTCGGTCAGGACGGCAGCCTCCGCTCGTTTCTGCCCGCTCGCCTCCCCCCGCACGAGTCGGTCTGGGCCATGACCGTTCACAAGAGCCAGGGATCGGAGCTCGACGCGGTGGGGTTCTTGATCCCCTCGGCCGTGTCGCGTCTTCTGACCCGCGAGCTCCTCTACACGGCCATCACGCGCGCCCGCACCAAGGTGACCCTGTACGGCGACGCGGAGACGCTGGTGCAGGCGGCCAGTCGCCGCATCGAGCGGGCCTCGGGCCTGCGTGAGGCCCTGTGGGACGCGTAGCGGCCGGCGGTTGGAAATCCCGCTACGGCGACCGAAGGTCGGTGAGGACGCGCTCGATCTGTTGGAGATCCACCGGCTTGGTCAAGTGGGCGTCGAAACCGGCGGCGTAGGCCGCCTCGCGATCCTCGAAGCGTCCGTATCCGGTGAGCGCCACCAGGCGCATGTCCCGGGTTTCGGGATGAGACCGCAGCTTCCGCGCGACGTCGTAACCGGTCACGCCGCCCGGGAGGCCGATGTCGCACAGCACCACGTCGGGTCGAAACTTGGTCGCCATCTCGATGCCCTGCGGGCCGGTGTGTGCAACCGCGGCGGTGTGCCCGATCAACGTGAGCGCGCTCTCCAGCATCTCCGCGGCATCGCGGCTGTCCTCGACCACCAGGACGCGCAGCGTGTGCTCGGTCGCTCGCCCTTCGACCGCGTCGTCGTCCGTCGTCGCGTCGTCGCCGCGGCCTTCGAGCAGGGGCAATCGCACGCAGAACGTCGCGCCCCTGCCCGGCCCCGAGCTGGTCGCGCTCACTTCACCTCCGTGCAGCTCGACCAACCCCTTGACCAGCGACAGGCCGAGCCCCAGGCCCCCGAGCGCTCGATCGAGGTTTTGGCGGGCTTGCCGGAAGGGCTGGAAGATCGTGGCGAGGAGCTCGTTGTCCATGCCGACGCCGTCGTCCTCGACCACGAGCTCGCACGACTTGCCCGAGGTTTCCACGCGCAGGTTCACGCCGATCGTCCCGCCTTCTTGCGTGAACTTGACGGCGTTGCTCATCAGGTTGTCGAGGATCTGGGTCAGCCGGGTCTCGTCGCCGGTGACCCAGACCCCTCGATCGGGGGTGGAGGTGCGCAGCTCGATTCCGCGCGCGTCGGTCGTGGATCGCCACGCATGGGTGACGTGCTCGACGACCCCGCGCACGTCCACCGGCTCGTTGGTCAGGGCGATCTTTCCTCGGGCGATGCGTGAAACGTCGAGCAATCCGTCGACCAGGCGGGACATGTGGTTGGTCTGGCGCTCGATGACTGCACGCGCGCGCGCCTGCCTGGGGTCGTCGGCGTCGAGCTTGTTTTGGAGCTGCACGGCGTTGAGCAGCGCGGCCAGAGGATTGCGCAGCTCGTGCCCCAACATGGCCAGGTACTCGTCCTTGTGACGGTCGGCCGCCTCCAGGGTCCGCTGCGCCTCCTTTTGACGCGTGACGTCCCGCGCCACCACGGCCGCACCCACGACTTCTCCGTGCTCGCCGAGCTGCACCGGAGAGATCGTGACCGAAACGTCGACCTGCGAGCCGTCCTTGCGGAGCCGCACCGTCTCGAAGCTCTCGATGCGTTCACCGCGGGAGAGCCGAGCCATGATCGAGGGGAACTCGTCGGGGAGCTCGGGGGGGATGTTGATCGTGACTGGTTTGCCGCACGCTTCGGCGGCGGTGTAGCCGTACAGCCGCTCGGCGCCTCGGTTCCAGGTCCGGATCGTCCCGTCGATGTCCATGCTGAAGATGGCGTCTTCCGAGAACTCCACGATCGCGGCCAATTGCCTGCGCAGTTCCTCCTGCTCGCGCCGTCCCAGGGCCGTGCCCAGGACGTTCGCGACCGCGACCAGGAAGTTCGCGTCGTCGGCTCGGAAAGCACCGGGGGTCCGGGAGTGGGCACCGAGCACGCCGTACGGACCGGCGGGCCCCCGGATCCCGCAACTGATCCCGCTGCGGATGCCGTGGTCCACCAAGAGCCGGGATCCGAAGAATCGACCCTCGCGCTCCATGTCGTCGACGATCACGGGTCGATCGCTCAACAGCGTGTAGCCCGCCTGCGAGTCGAGGCTCGCCGACACGCGGGCGCGGCCCACCAGGCCCTCGCGCCACCCCACGCCGGCACGCAGCAGCAGATCTTCGCCCGAAGGGCTCAGCTCCAGGATCTTGCAGTAGTCGGCGCCGAGCGTGCGCTGGATCTCCCGGACCGCCTGATCCATCAACACCTGCAGCTTCTCGCCCGCGAGGGCCCGAACCCCCAGGTGGGCGACCACGGCCTGCTCCTGCTCGCTGTGGGCGACGCGCTGCATGGCCGTCTTGGTTTCGGTCATCTCGGTGAACGTCACGACCACCCCTCGGATGTGTCGCAACGCGGTGCGGTAGGGCAAGACGCGGCGTAGAAACCACCGTTGGCCCACCGACAGCTCCCTGCTCTTCGGTGTGAGCAGCTCGAGGACGTCTTTGCACTCCTCCTCCAACGCCTCGCCGAGGAGGTCGCGGCCCAGATCGCCCACGGGGCGACCGATGTCTCGCCGACCGATGCGCAAGAGGGCGTCCGCGGCCGGGCTGGCTCGGCGGAGCCTGAGCTCTTCGTCCAGGAAGATGGTCGCGATCTGGCTGCTGGCGAAGAAGCTGGCGAGGTCGTCGTGCGCCTCGTGGAGCTGCTCGATCTTCTCTTTGAGCCGAGCATTCACGATGGTCAGCTCTTCGTTCATCGAGCGCAGCTCCTCGCCCGTCACTTCCAGCTCCTCCTTGGTCGATTGGAGCTCCTCGTTCATCGAGAGGCGCTCCTCGTGCGCGGCGCGTAGACCTTCGTTGGCCTGCTCGAGCGCCTCGATCGTGGCGTCGAGGTCCTCCCGCGTGGCCTGCAGCTCCCGCCGGAGGTGGTGGACCAAAGTCCCCTCCTCCGCCTCGTCGAGCTCGGGGACCGGTTTTTTGGGCAGAGCCTCGAACGCGAGCACCAGCCCGCCGGGAAGCGCCGGCGAGTCGACGGGCGTCACGGTGACCCGCGTATCCGGCAAGTGGCGCTCGGGGTCCGTCGATGCCTCGACCACCACGGTCTCGCCCTGCGTTCGCGCCCGGTGCAGAGCCGATCGAACCCTGGTCCGAAGGTGATCGCGCACGAGGGCACCGAGGCTCGCGCGGGGCTCCCCCTCGGGAACCTCCAGCCACGGAGTGAGGCGCCCGTGAACGTAGACGACCACATCGTCGGCGTCGACGACGACGGCCGCCGGAATGCAGGCGTGGAGCAGCTCCGTCAGCCCTCGGGGGATCCGACGCTCGGCCGCCTTGCTCGACTCGCATCGAGGTTCCGGACGTCCCTCCCGGGCCCCCGACGGCGACGGTCCGGTGCACCCCCACGTTCCGACGCGCCGGTAGATGCGCCAGCGCGAAGATACACGCTCGAAATCCGGCGCGCCGTCCATCGATTCGCTGGGTCCCAGAAACAACAGGCCACCGGGACACAGCGCAAGCGCGAGGAGGCGATGGATTCGCGCCTGCGCGGTCGGCCGCAAGTAGATGAGGACGTTTCGGCACGTGACGAGATGCAGCCTCGAAAACGGGGCGTCCCGAGTCAGGTCGTGTACGGCGAAGCAGATCATGTCCCTGATCACCGAGCGGACGCGGTAGCCCCCCTGGTGGGGCGCGAAGAAGCGCTGCAGCCGCTCGGGGCTCACGGCCTCGCCGATACCGCGGCCGTACACACCGGTGCGGGCGATCACGATCGCCTCCGCGTCGGAGTCCGTGGCGAAGATCCGGACCTCGGCGAGCTTCCCGTACTTTTCGAGCTTCTCTCGGAGGATGATCGCGGTCGAGTACGCCTCCTCTCCGGTCGCGCAACCAGCCACCCAGACCCGCAGCGGCTCGCCCGGGGGATGTGCGAGGACGAGATCGTCGATCGCATCCTCCAGGATCGCGAACGCCTGGGCATCGCGGAAGAACTCGGTGACCCGGATCGACAGGTCGCGCCGCACCTGCTCGAGCTCGTCGGGTGCCGTTTCCAGGTGGTCGAGGTAGGACTCCGGATCGACGTGCCCCGACAGCCCCATGCGCCGCCAGAGCCTTCGCCGCAGCGTCTGTGGCTTGTAGCTCGAAATCTCGACGCCCCGCGCCTTCATCATTCGGGCCAGGCGCTGCAGGTGCTCCGGGGCGATGGACGGTGGACCGAGCTCCCCCGTCGAGAGCTCCGCTTCGGACGCACCTCCGGCTTCGCGCTCGATGTGCCGGATCAGGGCGGCGGGAATCTCCTCGACGTCCAGCACCAGCGATGCCGCCCCCGAATCGATGGCGGCGCAAGGCATGGACGGGAATCGTGCGGACTCGGGCCGCTGGACGATGGTCAAGCCTCCCATGTCACGGATCGCGTGGAGCCCCACGACACCGTCGCGGCCGTACCCGGTGAGAAGAATGGCGGCCACCGGCGTCGTCCGCTGCCGCGCCATCGATTCGAACAGCGCGTCAATCGGCCAGGCGAGCTCGTCACGCTCCGCCGACGCGATGGCTCGCAGTCTGGTGCCTTCGAGGTACAACCGCGTGCCCGGCTCGATCACGTAGACCCGATCGGGGACGATTTCGCTGCCGTCGCAGGCGGTGAACACCGTGAGCTCGGTGTGTCGGTCGAGCAGCTCGGCCAGCAGGCTTTCGTGGCTCGGATCGAGATGCGCAACCACCACGAATGCCAGGCCGACGCCCGCTGGTGCGGAGGCGAACAGCCGCTCCAATGCCCACTGGCCGCCCGCCGATGCACCGACCCCGACGACGAGCCTCGGTCGGCGATGCTCCCCGCTGATGGTGCGCTGCACACTGGTTCGCTGCTCACTCATCGAGAACACTGCGCCGCCGGAGACGACCCTGATCCGGCGGACCGGGCGCGACGATAACGGACTCGCGAACGGTGTGTATCCCCGAACGAACATCGTTGCCGCAGCAGTGGCGATTTCCACCTTGCGCGCCCCGAGAGCGGCCGTTCGGCCGCACGGCCTTTTCCCGCGCCGAAGCGGCGAGGCACGCGACGTCGCGAGTGTGCCGCCCCGTGCGACGCTGCCCCTGCGTCAACGTTCGAGCCACGCGCGCGCCTCGGCGGGCGTCGCGACCTCTCGCCCCACCTCTCGCGCAACGTTCACGATCGCTTCGACGAGCTGCCCGTTGCCCCCAGCACGGGAACCATCGGGCAGGTAAAAGGTGTCCTCGAGCCCGGTCCGCAAGTGGCCGCCGAGCTCCGCAGCACGTCGGTGCAGCCCCCACACCTCCTGACGTCCGATCGCCGTGACCTCCCACGAGCACCCGGGCTTGGTGTACCGGATCAACAGAGGCAAGAGGTCGGGAGCCGCCGGCATCCCGGAGGCCACACCCATCACGAAGTTGTAGTGGGGTTGTCGGACCATGCCGTTTTCGACGTAGAGACCGACCGAGCGCACGATACCGAGGTCGAAGCACTCCATCTCCGGCATGGCCCCAACCTCGTTCATCACGTCGAGCATCTTCTGGATCTTCTCGACGGGATTGTCGAACACCATGGGGGGCCAGGCCCACGACCCGTCCTTTCGCGTCTTGAGATAGTTGAGCGTACCGGCGTTGCAGGCCGCGATCTCGGGTCGCACCCGTCGCATCGCCTCGATGGGCCCCGAGACGTCGCTGCCGATGACCCCGGTGCTCATGTTGATCAGCACCCCCGGGCAGGCGGTGCGCACCGCCTCCACGATCGCGCCGCACACGTCCGGGTCCCAGGTGGGGAGGTGCCCCAGGCCCTCTTCTTGACGCCGAAAGTGCAGGTGCATCACCGCCGCGCCGGCGTCGTAGGCCTCCTTGCAGGAGGCCGCCATCTGTTCGACGGTGACCGGCACGGGGTGCTGCCGGGGGTTGGTGAGCACGCCCGTCACGGCGCACGTCACGATGGCCTTGTCCGTCATCGTTCATCCTCCTTCGAATCGCCCTGCGGCGCTGCCTCGACCTCCGCCAGCACCTGGCCGCCGGTGACCTGGTCTCCGACGGCGACCCGCAACGAGCACACGCGACCGCCGACCACCGCCACGACGCGATGGTCCATCTTCATGGCCTCGACGACGACCAGGGTGTCGCCCGCGTCCACCTTCCGGCCGACCTCCACGAGCACCGCCTTGATCCGGCCGGCCAGCGGCGCCCGGATCGCTCCGTCCGCCTCGGTGGTGGAGGACGAACGCCGAGCCTCGGGCTCGCGAAACGCGAGGTCGAGATCCTCCCAGCGCAAAAAGAGGGTCCCGTCGGCGAACGTCCAATCGGCCCGTCGCCGGATGCCCCCGACCAGGACATCGATGGTCTGCGCGCCTATACCGAGCACGTGGACCTCCTGCGTCCGTTCGCCGAGGTCGACGGCGTAGGTTCGAGGTTCCGGCTGGGACACCCGCATCGTCTTGGTGGCGACGCGGGATCGAAGAGTGATCGGCCACGCATCTGCGGAAGTCGGTCGCCATCCGAACGTCGTGGAGGCATCCCCGACCGCAGGGTGGGAACACAGCACGCCCGCCACGGCCCACGCCTCGCTCGGGATCTCCCGGTCGCCGACGGTCTGCCCGTCGAGATCGTCGATGCGAATGTCCGCGTTCACGAACGTCGGACGTTGCAACACGTCGATCAAGAACGCGCGGTTCGTCGTCGGTCCGACGACGACCGTCCGGCGCAGCGCCTGCACCAGGCGGCGCCGGGCCGTCTCTCGGTCGGGGCCGTACGCGATGATCTTGGCGATCATGGAGTCGTAAAAGGAGGTGATCCGCTGCCCCGGTCGGATGCCGGCGTCCACCCGGATCCCCTGCCCCTCGGGCGGCACGAACGCATGCACCGTGCCCGCTTGCGGCAGAAAGCTCGCGGTGGGATCCTCGGCACAAAGGCGTGCCTCGATGGCGTGCCCGATCAACGGCACTCGATCCTGCTCGGTGATCGGCAACGCCGCACCCGCAGCGACCTCGAGCTGCCAGGCCACGAGGTCGAGCCCGGTCACCAGCTCCGTGACCGGATGCTCCACCTGCAGGCGGGTGTTCATCTCCAGGAAGTAGAACCGACCATCGTCGGTCAACAAGAACTCGACCGTTCCTGCCCCGACGTAGTCGATGGCTCGGGCCGCGGCCACGGCGGCTTGCCCCATGCGAGACCGCAGGTCCGCGTCCACGGCGGGGGAAGGCGCCTCTTCGATGATCTTCTGGTGGCGTCGCTGAACCGAGCACTCGCGCTCACCCAGGTGCAGCGCGTGGCCTCGTGTGTCACAGAACACCTGGATTTCCACATGTCGAGCTCGCTCCACGAAGCGCTCGAGGAACACGTCCGCACGACCAAACGCCGCCTCGGCTTCCGAACGCGCGCTGTCGAGGGCCGCGTCCAGCTCCGCCGGTTCTCGAACGATCCGCATCCCACGGCCACCCCCCCCGGCGACCGCCTTGACGAGGAGCGGGAACCCGATCTTGGTGGCCTGCTCGAGGAGCGTCGCGTGGTCCTGCTCGTCACCGAGGTAGGCCGGCGCCGTGGGAACGCCGGCTTCGACCATGCGCCGCTTGGCCTGGACCTTGTCGCCCATCAGGGCGATGGCCCGCGGCGGCGGACCGACGAAGGTCAGGCCCGCGTCCTGGCATGCGCGCGCGAGCGCCTCGTTCTCGGCCAGAAACCCGTAGCCGGGGTGCAGGGCGTCGGCCCCGGTTCGGGCGGCGGCCTCCAGCAGACGCTCGATCGACTGGTAGGACTGCGTGGCCTCGGGCGGGCCGATGGGCACCGCCTCGTCGGCCGCCCGGACGTGAGGCGCATCGGCGTCCGCGTCGCTGTAGACCGCGACCGTGCCGTAGCCGAGGTCTCGCGCCGCCCGAATGATGCGACAGGCGATCTCGCCTCGGTTGGCCACCAGCACCTTGCTGAACGCGTTCACGGGCCCTCATCTCCGGCCCACCGAGGGCGACGCTTCTGCAAGAACGCCGTCATCCCCTCCACGCCCTCGGGTCCTCGGGCGGCTCGCGCGAACTCGCGAGCGCCCTCGTCGAGGAGCGCCTCGAGCTCGACGCTGCCGACCGCGAGCATCAGGCGCTTGGTGACGGCGACGGCCGTCGGAGCGCACCGCAGGATGTCGGCCAGGGTTCGGGCGAGCTGTCGCTCGAGCGCGTCGTCGTCGGCACACACGAAGTGCACCAGGCCGATCGCGTGGGCGGTGCGGCCGTCGAAGCGGCCGCCGGTGACGGCCAGCTGGCGAGCTCGCGAGGCTCCGAGGCGACGCACCAGAAACGGGGCGATCTGAGCCGGAGGAACCCCCAGCCCGGTCTCGGGGAGCCCGAAGCCGGCGTCCTCGCGGGCGATCGCGACATCGGCGACGCAGGCCAACCCCATGCCACCACCCAGCACCGCGCCCTCGAGCACGGCCACCACGGCCTGCGGTGCCCGATCGACGCGGGTGAGCATCTTCCCGAAAGCGCGGTTGGTGACCTCCAGCGCGTCGGGCTCACCCTCGCGCAGCGGTTGCGAACGCGCCCCCGCCATGTCCTTGATGTCCCCGCCGGCGCAGAAGTTGCCCGCCGCACCGCGCAGCACGATGACGCGGACGTCTCGTCGATCCTCGACGGCGTCGAGCACGGCCTCCAGCTCGGAGACCATGACCAGGCTCATGGCGTTGCGCGCTTCGGGCCGCGCGAGCGTCACCCGCAACACCCCCGCGTCGAACGCGAGGTGCAGGTGCCCCGTCTCGGGTAGCTCGAGGGGGCTCATGCTCACCTTCCTTCCTTCGTCCAGCCGGGCTGGGCGACGTGAACCTCGGCCGCGATCGACATCTACGCCCCGCCCTTGGGACGCCGCGGAAGCGTGCCTTCGAGCTTGCAGATGATGGACAGCATCACCTCGTCGGCCCCGCCGCCGATCGAGCACAACCGACCGTCCCGGAAGAACCGCGAGATCTTCGATTCCCACATGTAGCCCATGCCGCCCCAGAACTGCAG
>CAZYSW010000089.1:5612-15313 GCA_964650105.1 uncultured Nannocystaceae bacterium | reverse complement strand
GACCGGCTCGTCGGGGAATCGCAGGCACTGCAAACGGTGCACCTCCGACAGGCCCGAGGGCGCCCCGGCGATGGCCTCCGGCGTGCCGCGGATCTCCGTCTCGCCGGTGCGCGCGCCCAGAGCATCGATCGCGTGCACGGTCTCCAGCGACGACACGCGCTTCTCGTCGGCCTCGAGCAGCGCCCCCGTGGGGGGCTCCGCCTCGAACTGCGTGTATCGATGATGCACGCGGCATGTTCGGGCATCGCCTTCACCGGTGCAGTCCCTCAACGCGATCCGCTCCTCGCGGGCGAAGCCGGTCGGCTGCTGCACCATGGCGAAGCTCAGCATGCCGACCGTCGTCACCCGGTACTCGGTACCCTCTTCGAGCGACAGGCGAAGCAGGACCCGCTCGGCGTCGGGCGGTGGTGGCCCGGCGGCGAGCGCCGCCTCGTTGCCTGCATCGGGGTCGTCGGCGGGTGGAGGCGGTGCCTGGGACGTGGGGGCGGCCTTCGCCGGGGCTTGCGCCGTGGACGAAGGCAGGGGCGCGCTCTCGCTTTCGAGCCGAGAGGTCGGCTCCTTGCAGCCGGAGATCGTCAGCAGCACGCACGTGGCGCTCACGCGGAGAACCGACATCGCCGGCAAGAGTGGCACACGCTCGGGTGCCCGGGCGGCCCGAAGGCACGCCCGGGGGGCGGAGAGCTTCGGCCGCGATGTGAGGAGCGTCCCTCCGCCGGCCGCGCCCGATCCCCAGCCGGCGTCGTGATCGACGCGTAACCCGCGACGCCGAAAACTCGCTTGGTCTGGGTCCAGCCTCGTGGCCCGGGGCTCGGGAGGCACCCGCAAGTCCCCATAAGGATTCATGGATCCGCCGCAGGGCGCCGCAGCTCGGCGCGGCCGAGGCAACCTCGTCGTTTTGTCACTGGCGACCGAGCACCGCGGGTGTCGCCGCGCGTTTCGAGCCGCTATGCTCCGCCGCATGCGCTCCCCCATTTCGCAGTGTCGAGGCGCCCTGATGGTGCCGCTCACAGTGGCCCTCATGGTCGGGACCTCGACGATCCCCGGCTGCAACAAGATCGAGGAGTTCGCCGGAAAGGCGGGTGACGACGGCTCGGCAGAGAACGCCGAGGGCGAGTCGAACGCCGAGGCCGCCGACGCGGCCAAGGACGAGGAGGCGAAAAAGGACGAAGACGAAGACAAGGTCGTCGAGGCGCCCGAACCCATTCCCGTCGAGCCGCTGCACAACGGGCTCGACCTCATGCTGTCGTTCGTCCCCGACGACAAGGCGCAGTACGTGATCATCCGCGATGCCTCGGTGATCGCCGAGTATCTCGAGGAAGCCACCCGTTTCGTGGAGCCGCCGCTGGGGCGCCTGGTCGCCGATCCGCTGGGGAGCCCGTCCGACGTTCAGGAGATGAAGAACGAGTGGGACCGGTTCAAGGCCGAGTCCCAAAAGCTGGTCGACGCCTTGAACGCCTCGGGCCTGGATCTCAAGGAAGGCGGCGCACTCATCCGCCTCTCCTCGAACAAGACGGTCATGGTGTTCGCGGCCGAGCAGCCCGACGCCATGGTCAAGGTCGCCGAGGCCCTGGGCGAAAAGGGGAGCGCCAAGCCGGAGAACTGCAAGGCGCTCGAGGGGCACGAGGGGTGGAACGTGTGCGCCGAGGACAAGGCGACCCTCGACGGCTACAAGCCCGCCGAGGATCCGGCTCCCGTCCGTCAGGCCCTGGAAACCACATTGCCGGGGGTCGATCTGGAGGCCGCGAACCTCCTGGTCAACATCGACGACGGTGGCAAGGTGGCCGCCGCCGTCACCACGCTCCCGGGCTTGGTCCACGCGGTGATCACCGGGAACTTCGCGGAGAAGGACAAGGTGGCGAAGCAGGCCTTCGACGCCTTGCAGCCGGGTGAGGCCAAGGCGATGTCCAACGTCCAGCCGGGCGCCGGCTTCGTGTGGGCGCGCATCGATCCCAAGGTGATGGCCGAGGCCTTCTCCAAGGCCGGCACCGGCGATCCCAGCGCCGACGCCTTCGTCAAGAGCCTGTCGGGCGAGTGGTTGCTGTCGGGAACCGTCAATCCCGGCGGGTTCATCGTGCAGGCGAGCATGTCGGACGTGAGCACGTTCGGCCCGCTACTCACCATGGCCGAGTCCGCATCGGGGCTCGTGCCGCAGCAACCCATCCCCGAGATTCCCGACGCCAAGCTGGTGGTCGAGAAGACCAGCGTCAGCCACGAGGACCGGACCGTCGACGCGCTGCACGTCGGGCTCACCGGGCTTCCGGAGGCCGACGTGCTGCGGTCCTTCGCCGGGCTGAACGTCGACGCGTGGGCGTTCGCGGCGGGAGATGTCCTTACGCTCGCCGTCGGTCCCAACGCCGAGAACATCGGAAAGCTCATCTCGTCGGGCGATGGTCCCAGCGAGGAGACCCTGGCCAGCCTGCCCCCGCAACTCGCCGCGTCGCTCCAGAAGAACGAGGTGAGTGCCGTCATCCACATGCCCCTGGACTTCTTGCACGGCGCTCACCTCAACAAGCTGCTGGACAACGCGCTCAAGAACGTGCCGGTGGTCAAGCCGTCGCAGTTGCGCGACGTGTTCGCCCTGGCGGCGCCGCTTTCGAGCGCGACCGCCTGGGTCACCAAGACCGAGGCGGGCACGCCCATGGTTCACATGGCGCTGCAGGGCATCGGCAACCGCTCCACCGAAGAGGGCAAGGAAGCGCTCGCCGCTGCGCTGGCGGTCTCCGAGGGCGCCGATCCGGAGGCGACGTTCAAGCCCCTGGCCGAGAAGTACAAGAGCTCGGCACTGGCGTTCGCGTACGCGACCCGGGCGGGCACCGACGGCCCCGGGCCCATGGTGGGCAGCGGGTTGGGTGCGGTGGCCGCGGTGGCTGCGTTGGGGGGCCCCGTGTTCCTGGGGTCCCGCAACGCGACGCTGGCCGACGACCTGGGGGTCAAGCCCGAGGATCCCGAGCCGGTGGTCGCGATCACCACGCCCCCCAAGCCGCAGGTGTTCGAGCCGACCGAGCCACCCAAGCCCAAGAAACCCAAGCCCAAGCCCAAGCCCACCCCCACGGTCGACGAGCCCAAAAAGGACGACCCCATCGTGGAGCCGGACAAGCCGGTGGAGCCCGAGCTTCCCAAGCCGCCGGTGCCCACGCCGACGGTCGACCCCAAGCCGACCGAGCCCAAGAAGAAGCCCGCGGTCACCCGGCTCCCGCCGGGGCCGCCCACGAGAGGCCCCCAGCGTCCGACGCCCAAGTGACGCGGGGCCCGACGGCCTTGCTCGCGCGCCGGCACCCGCACCGCGGTGTCGGCGCGCGCGCACGTTGTTCGGTGGTCAAAATCTCACGTTAAGGTTAGATTGAGCGCCAGGGGTCGCCCGACGAGCCGCAGCGGCGAAATTGACCGCTTTTCGCCCCTCGGGACTCGGTTGACAGGGGTTGGCACCAAGGACACACTCCCGCCGCAGCTCGAACCCTGACGTAAGGGAAGGATTCGGAACCCGCCCAATGGCGCGTGCTACGCAAAGGATGAAGGTCGGCGATCTCGCGCGGAAGACCGGCAAGACCGTGCGTGCTCTCCGCTTGTACGAGGAGCTCGGCCTGCTGCGACCCGATCGATCGTCGGGTGGGTTTCGGCTGTACGGCGCCGACGAGGTCGCGCGCGTGTACTGGATCTCCAAGCTTCAGGATATGGGCTTTTCCCTGGCGCAGATCCAGAACCTGGTCGCCACCGTCGACGAGGCCCACACCGCGCCCGAAGCCATGCAGAGCGTGCGGGAGCTGTTTCGTGCACGGCTGCGCTCGACTCGAGCGCAGGTCGAGAAGCTCCTTCAACTCGAGCGCGACCTCGCCGAGAGCCTCGCGTACCTCGAAGGATGCCGGGCATGCAGCGACGATCGCCAGGTCGACGCGTGCGCGAGTTGTGATTCGGTTCATGCGGACCAGCAAGCACCGAGCTTGGTGGCGGGGATTCACCTCACCAAGCCGCAGACCCCGCTGGTGAGCCCCGGGCTCGCCGCGAAGGACGAGGTCGAGCATCGATGAGCATCAAGACCCCCATCTATCTGGACTACGCCGCGACTTGCCCCGTCGATCCTCGGGTCGTCGACAAGATGATCCCCTATTTCACGCAGACCTACGGCAACGCCGCCAGCCGTACCCACAGCTACGGGTGGGCCGCGGAGGAGGCGGTGGAGAACGCCCGCGCCGAGATCGCGCGCACCATCGGCGCCGACGCCAAGGAGATCACGTTCACCAGCGGCGCCACCGAGTCCAACAACCTCGCCATCAAGGGCGTGGCCGGGTACCTGCGTGAAACCGGCAACCACATCGTCACCGTCGTGACCGAGCACAAGGCGGTCATCGACACGTGCAAGTACCTGGAGCGCAACGGCTGCGACGTCACCTTCCTCCCCGTCGACAGCAAGGGACGGATCACGGCGCAGCAGGTCGCCGATGCCATCACGGACAAGACCGTCCTGGTGTCGGTGATGTTCGCGAACAACGAGACGGGCGTCATCCAGCCGATCGCCGAGATCGGCGCGGTGTGCCACGCCAAGAAGGTTCTGTTCCACACCGATGCCACGCAGGCCTTCGGGAAGGTCCCAATCGACGTTCAAGCGATGAACATCGATCTCATGAGCCTGAGCGCGCACAAGATCTACGGCCCCAAGGGGGTGGGCGCGCTGTACGTTCGCCGGCGAAAGCCTCGCGTGCGGCTCGCCGCGCAGATCCACGGCGGCGGACACGAGCGTGGGAACCGGTCGGGGACCCTCAACGTCCCGGCCATCGTGGGGTTCGGGGAGGCGGCTCGCATCGCGCGGGAGTCGATGGAGACCGAGAGCGCCCGGATCCGAGAGCTGCGTGACGGTATGCGGGACCGTCTCCTGAAGGAGATCCCCGAAGTTCACCTCAACGGCGATCCCGAGAACATGCTCCCGGGTCACCTCAACATCAGCTTCGCGTACATCGAGGGCGAGTCGCTCTTGATGGCGCTCAAGGACGTCGCTTTGTCGTCGGGCTCGGCCTGCACGTCGGCGAGCCTGGAGCCGAGCTACGTCCTGCGGGCCATGGGCGTCGACGACGAGCTCGCGCACTCCAGCTTGCGCATCACCATCGGCCGCTTCACGACCCGCGAGGAGTTGGACTACGTCGTCGAGCTCCTCCGAAAGCACGTCACGCGCCTGCGCGAGATGTCACCGCTGTGGGAGATGGTGCAAGAAGGCATCGACCTGAGATCCATTCAGTGGGCCGCCCACTGACCGAGGAAGCACGAAAATGGCGTACAGCGAGAAGGTCATCGATCACTACGAAAATCCGCGCAACGTCGGGAGCCTCGACAAGAACGACGAGAGCGTCGGGACCGGCATCGTGGGGGCACCCGCGTGCGGCGACGTCATGAAGCTCCAGATCCAGGTCCGGGACGGCGTGATCACCGACGCCAAGTTCAAGACCTACGGGTGCGGCTCGGCCATCGCCAGCTCCAGCCTGGTCACCGAGTGGGTGAAGGGCATGACCGTCGAGCAGGCGATGGAGATCAAGAACAGCCAGATCGCCGAGGAGCTGTCGCTGCCCCCGGTGAAGATCCACTGCTCGGTCCTGGCGGAAGACGCGATCAAGGCGGCGATCGCGGATTACAAGGCCAAACGTGCGAAGGCGGACGGAGAGGCCGCGCAGTGATGACCACGACCTCCACCGACGTGCCGCGGCCCACCCCGGGCGAGACCTCGGCCGGAACGGACGACACGATCCGCGTCACCGCGCGAGCCGCCAAGATGATGCGGTCGCAGCTCGAGCGGCGCGGGACGCCTCAGGCGGCCATTCGTTTCGGCATTCGCGGTGGAGGCTGCACCGGCTACACGTACATGTTCCAGTTCGAGGACGGCCCCCCGCGCAAGAACGATCGGGTGGTCGACGCGTTCGGCGTCCGGATCTACGTCGATCCCAAGAGCCTGATCCTGGTCAAGGGCACACGGGTGGATTTCGAGACCGGCATTCGAGGACACGGATTTCGTTTCGACAACCCCAACATCAAGCAGAGCTGCGGTTGCGGTGAATCCATTGCATTCTGAGCCGAGCCACGGCGGGCACCCCGCGGTCCCCGACTTCTTCGCCCTCTTGGGGGTGCCACGCCGATGGTCCATCGACCGCGACGCGCTGGAGCGGAGCTACCTCGAGCTCGCCGCACGCGTGCACCCGGATCGCTTCAGCGGAGCCCCGCCCCGCGAGCGCCGGCAGGCCATGGAGCAGAGCGCGGCCCTCAACGAGGCGTATCGAACCCTGCGCGATCCCGTGGCGCGCGCCGAGTACCTGGTCAAGCTGGGGGGAATCGATCTCGACTCCTCCGACCCCGTGCACGGGGCTCCGCAGATGGACCAGGCGTTTTTGGTGGACATGATCGAACGTCGAGAGGCGCTGGCGCAGGCCAGGGTCGACGGGAGCGCGGCGGTCGACGAGCTCCGCGACCAGCTCGAGCAGGAGATGGCCGATGTGTTCGGCCACGCCATCGAGGCTATCGAGTCGGGCGAGACCCGGGGCGCCGCGCGTGCTCTGGTCGTGCACCGCTATCTGCAGCGTCTGCTCGACGAGATCGATCGGGTGACCTGATGCAGGGCGTCAGGGCGCCCCCGAGAAGAATTCGATGACGAACGACAACGCACAGGCCGGCGGTCTCGGGGCACTGTTCCAGATCGAGGAGCCGACGGCTCCGACGCACCGCCCCCGCAACCCGGGGCGCGGCATCGGGATCGATCTGGGCACCACGCATTCGTTGGTCGCGCTGGCCCCCGGTGGTGAGGCGCCGCGGGCCCTGGTGGACGACCGCGGCCGGGCCTTGCTCCCCTCGGTCGTGTCCTACCTGCACGATCCTCCGCTGGTCGGGTGGGACGCTCGGGCCGACCGCCTGCGTGCGCCCGAACGCGTCCTGAGCAGCGTGAAGCGGTTCATGGGGCGAGGTCCGGGGGACATCGACTTCGCCCACGCCTACCGCATCGACCCGCCGGCGGACGGTGGGGCCGGAGTGATCCGCTTCGATGTCGGCGGACGCAAGGTGACGCCGGTCGAGGTCTCCGCCGAGATCCTTCGCGCCTTGAAGGCGAGGGCCGAGGCCGAGCTCGGTGGGCCCCTGGACGGCGCCGTGATCACCGTCCCCGCCTACTTCGACGACGCCCAGCGTCAGGCCACGCGAGACGCGGGCCGCATCGCCGGGCTCGAGGTCTACCGCTTGCTGGCCGAGCCGACGGCGGCCGCCCTCGCCTACGGCCTGGACCGCGGTGGCCAGGGGCTCTTCGCGGTCTACGATCTGGGCGGAGGAACGTTCGACATCAGCATCTTGCGGCTGCGCGACGGCGTCTTTCAGGTCCTCGCCACGGGCGGAGACTCGGCGCTCGGTGGAGACGACTTCGACCGTGCGCTCGCCGGGCACTTGCTGGCCGTCGCGGGCAACGCGTCGCCGCGGGCCGACCAGCGCGAGGAGGCGATGATCGTCGCCCGTGCCGCCAAGGAGGCGCTCACCGACGAGCGCACCACGCCGGTCACGTTGGAGCGGAGCGGCCTCGTCGAACACGTGCTCACGCGCGAGGTCCTCGAGGAGATCATCGAACCCGTGGCGCGCCGGACTACGGCCGCCTGTCGGCGCGCCCTCAAGGACGCGGGGGTCGACAAGCGGGAGCTCCAAGGCGTGGTGCTGGTCGGAGGATCGACGCGGGTACCGCTGGTGCGCCGGCTCGTCGAAGCGACGTTCGGCCAGGCCCCCTTGGGCGACATCGATCCCGACCGCGTCGTGGCGTACGGAGCGGCGGTCCAGGCCGACATCCTTTCGGGCAGCGAACGCGAAGGCGTCACGCTCCTCGACGTGGTCCCCCTCAGCCTGGGCATCGAGACCATGGGTGGGATCGTCGAGAAGCTCATCCCGCGGAACGCCACGATCCCCATCGGCGCGCGGCAGGTGTTCACCAACTACTCCGAGCAGCAGACCGGCATGGTGATCCACGTCGTCCAGGGGGAACGCGAGCTGGTGACGGATTGCCGCTCGCTCGCCCGGTTCGAGTTGCGGGGCATTCCACGCCTCCCGCCGTCGATGGCGCGGGTCGAAGTGACCTTTCAGCTCGACGCGGACGCCCTGTTGACGGTGACCGCCCGCGAGCTCATGACCGGGGTCAAGCAAACCGTGGAGATCAAACCCACGTACGGGCTCACCAGCGACGAGGTGGACGCGCTCGTCATGGAGAGCCTCGATCACGCACAGGAGGATTTCGAGGCTCGCAACACCGCCGAGGCACGGGTCGAGCTGGGTCGCGTCTCGCTGGCCGTGAAGACGGCGCTCGACGAGGTGGGGCACCTCGAAGCGTTGCTCCCCGCCGACGAGCGCCGGGCGATCGAGCAGGCCCTCGATCGGGCGAACGCCGCGATGGCCGAGGCCGCCGACGCCCACACGCTCGACGCGGCGCGCGAGGAGCTCGAGCGCGTCAGCGAGCCTTTCGCCCGGCGACGCATGGAGCGGGCCCTCCGCGCGGGCATGGAAGGCAAGAGCCTGCAGGACATCGAGCGCGCGTTGGAGGACGAAGAAGAGCTCCGGCGCCGGCGCGGGAGCCACACTCCGGAGATGACCACCGGATCCGACTGAGGAGGACGCCATGCCCAAGGTCATCTTCATCGATCCCGAAGGCACCAAGACCGAGGTCGAGGTCGAGCCCGGCAAGAAGAACCTGCTGCAGATCGCGGAGGAGCACGGCGCGAAGGTGGGCTCCGCCTGCGGAGGGGTGTGTGCGTGCTCGTCGTGTCACGTGTACGTGCGCGAGGGCCTCGAGTCCCTCGAAGAGATGGAAGAAAAGGAAGAAGATCGCCTCGACATGGGGTTCGACGTGCGGCCCTACTCGAGGCTGGGGTGCCAGTGCGTGGTGCAAGACGAAGACTTGGTCGTCGAGATTACCGAGGAGTCGATCCAGGTCTGGTACAATGAGCACCCCGACCGCAGACACGAGCAGAAGAAAGAGAAAGGCGCAGCCTGAACGATCCCGAGATTGCGTGGATGGATGGACGACGGCGGCAAGAGTTTGTCCTATAGCGACCTGTTGGACGGTAACCGACGCTTCGTCGAGGAGACGCTGGCGCGCGACCCGGAGTACTTCCGCCGGTTGGCGAAGGCCCAGCACCCGCAGGCCCTGTGGATCGGCTGCGCGGACAGCCGGGTCCCCGCCAACCAGATCACCGGCACCCAGCCCGGGGACATCTTCGTCCACCGAAACATCGCGAACGTCGTCGTTCACACCGACATCAACATGCTGTCGGTGCTCGAGTACGCGGTCGAGGTGCTCCGGGTGCCCCACATCATTGTGTGCGGTCACTACGGGTGCGGTGGCGTGACGGCTGCCCTGACCAACCGCAGCTACGGGGTGATCAACAGTTGGCTGCGCAACATCAAGGACGTCTATCGTCTGCACCAGGACGAGCTGAACCGGCTCACCTCGCAGGAGGCACGGCGGCGGCGGATGGTCGAGCTCAACGTCATCGAGCAGGTCAAGAACCTGTGCGAGACGTCGATCATCCAGCGCGCCTGGGCCAACCACGGCGGGCGGCCCGAAGTCCACGGCTGGGTGTTTGATATCCACTCGGGAAGGATCATTGATCTGGATATTGACTTCAAGGGAAAGCTGGAGGAAATCAAAGATATCTATGATTTGACGAAGTTCGATAATCCGTATTAGTTGCCGATACTGAGAC
>CAZYSW010000089.1:0-5602 GCA_964650105.1 uncultured Nannocystaceae bacterium | reverse complement strand
CGAGGTGCTGGACGAGATCTATCGCCTCGATTTCACCGACGAGCACCCGGCCGAGACGTGAGCGCCTGGCGTCGCCGGTCTGCAGCGCCCGGTGCCGCGCGTCACCGCGCCGGCGCCCCGGTCGGCGCGCGGTCTGGCTCGCCGAGGCGGGGGGTCACGTGCCCTCGAACTTCGGCGGCCGCTTCTCGAGGTAGGCGGCCAGGCCCTCGGCCGCGTCACGGCCCTCGAACAGCCGTTGCTGGAGCTCGCGCTCCAACGCCAGCCCCTCGTACAGCCCGCTTTCGGCCCCGGTCTGCACCGCCCGCGTGATGAAGCCCACCGCGCGCGAGGGGGCGCGCGGCGGGATGAAGCCGCGGACGTAGTCGAGGACCGCGTCGTGGAAGGCCTCGGCGGTGTCGGTCTCCCACACGTGGTCGACGATGCCCACCTCTTTGGCCCGATCGAAGGGGAACACCTCTCCCGAGGCCATCATCTCCAATGCACGGGCCTTGCCGACCACGCGGCACAGCCTCTGCGTGCCGCCGGTGCCCGGCAGCACGCCGAGCTTGACCTCGGGCAGGCCACACTTGCCCGATCCCTGGCGTGCGATCCGGAGGTCGGCGGCCAGGGCGACCTCCAGCCCGCCGCCCACGCAGTGCCCGTCGATCGCCGCGACCACCAGCTTGGGGGTCTGCTCCAGCCGCAGGAGCGTTTCGTTGGCGTGCAGGCAGAAGTAGTACTTGAAGTACGGATCGGCCTCGCGAAGCATGCCGATGTCCGCCCCGGCGCAGAAGAACCGGTCGCCCGCGCCCCGGAGCACGATGGCGTGCACGCCCGGATCGAATCGGGCGCGCAAGATGGCCGCGTCGAGGGCCTGCATCATTTCGTACGAGTAACAGTTGGCCGGTGGAGCGTTCAGCGTGATGCGCGCTACTCCGGCGTCGGCTTCGTAGTCGGCGAGGGCCACGGTCGAGAGGATACACCGAGCCCTCGCCGCACGCCGCACCTCGAGACGCCCGGCCCGACGCGCGCTGCTACCATGCCGAGGCGGTGAGCGACGCACTCGACACGAGCGGTCCGGCACCCGGCGTCCATCGCCTGCGCGTGCCGATTGGGTGGGGGCACTGCGATCCGGCCGGGATCGTGTATTTCCCCCGGTTCTTCGAGTTGTTCCATCAGAGCATGGAGAGCTGGTTCGCCGAAGGGCTGGGCCTCTCCTACGAGCAGGTCATCGTGGGGCGGAAGATCGGCTTTCCGTCCGTGCACACCGAAGCGGATTTTCGACGACCGACGCGGTTCGGCGAGGTCGTGGTGGTCGAGCTGCGGGTGGGGATGGTGGGGCGGACCTCCATCGAGCTGCGCTACCGCATCGTGGCCGACGCCGATCCGGCGGACCTCCGCGTGGAGGGGAGGACGGTCTGCGTGGTGATGGACCTCGATCCGCAAAGCGAGACGTTTCGCACCGCCCTTGCGATCCCCGACGACTTGCGGCAGAGGATCGCGGCCTTCTGCGCCCAGTGACGTCCCCGATCCGCGGCGGTGGACGGTCAGGGATCGATCGGGTCGGGGAACAGATCCCGCATGGTCCGGCGGAGCCGCTCGAGGTTCTCCCGGTGCCGTGCGCGACCCTCGACGTCGTCGTCGGGTGTTTCGTCCTCGATGCGCTCGAGGGCAGACTTCGCGCGCAAGAACACCTCGGTGGCGGCCTCGGGCGTCGCCCCCTGCATGGTCTCGAGCTCGGCGAGGGCCTCGGCGAAGACACGCTCGGCGCGGAGTCGGCGATCGGGGTCGGTGCTGCTGCCGAGCTCGGTCCGGGTCCGTCGCGCGTCGGCGTCGGGTGGGGTTCCGGCCCGGAGCGGGTTGGGCCGTCGCATCCGACCCGGGTCGGCGGGGGAGGGCCGCGGAGCCCGAAGAGCGCGACGATCCGCACCTTCGGGGGCGCGACGATCCGCGCCCGCGGGCGGGGGATCTCCGAGCGTCTCACCGGCGAGCCACCACGCGTACCCGACCAGGCTCGCGCCCCCCGAACCCGCGACGAGCAGCAGCCATCGAGCCGCACGCGACATGCTCCCCCGGAGCATAGCGCGGCCGTGCCGATCGGCCGGTCCCGCGCGCAGCCAACGGAGCGTGGGCCAGACCACCGTCGAAGCGCGTCGCCGCGGGGCACCCCGCAGAGCAGGATGTCGCGAGCCTCGGTCGGAGGTGCTCACGCCCGCAAAAGGCCGAGCGCGGAGCCCCGCATCGAGGAGGGGTGGCTCACGAATCCGCGCCGCACCCGGGCGGCGCGGTGCCGGTCACGGCACAGCGTGCCTCGCAGGCGTCGAGCCCCGGGGGGAGGGTGGCACCGTCGTGTTCGGCGGCTCCGCAGGCGACCGCACACTGGACTGCGCACGGCTGCGCCGAAAGCTGGAGCTCCATGGCCCGCGGCTCGGCGTCTCGGGATCCCTCGAGGTAGCCATGGAGGCGGGACTTCGCCCACAGGGCGCCGCGTTGCCGCCACGTGCCGTGGAGGCGATCGCCGGTGGCCTGGAACACGAACTCCTGATCGGGTCCGTTCCCCGCGGCATCGCGCAACGCGAAGACGGCACCGTGACCGAACGCGAAGGCGCCCTGACCCGGATCGAGCGTTCGTTCGTCGCGCTGGAGCTGCTCGTCGGAAAATCGTCGGTTGCCGAATCCGGTCTTGACGAGGCGAGCGGAGGCGATGCATCCCTGCACGTCGACCTCCAACCGGTAGAACCCGCGCAGGCCCAGCTTTTGATCCGAGCGTGCGCCGGTGACCTCGGTGGTGAAGGCCCACGTGCCCGACAGAACGTCGAGACGATCGCAGGCAGAGGGCTCGTCGGCGGTCGGGGCCTCGGCTCGGGCACCGCTCTTGCCGAGCAGGACGAACCCGCCGAGCCCCATCCCTGCCACGGCGACCAGGGCCACGAGCAGCCGCCGAAGACGTCGCGGCGTGTCGACCTCGTCGTCGCTCGGCGCCCTAGGCACCGGTTGCTCGATGGGGGTCGCCTCGAACGCCAACGATTCGGTCGTGTCCTCGGCGTCGGCGGTGGTGGCCTCGGGTCCGGTCCGCGAGGCCCCGCATTCGGGACAGGTTTCGTACGTCGGGAGCCAGCGCGCCCCGCACAGATCGCAGCGATCCGTCACGGCTCGCCGAGGGTAGCGGACGTCGTCGCCGGACCCAACCCCGCACACGGGCGACGGGCGTCGCAGCGGTGGCGCATGCGACCGGAGGCGAGCACGGCGAGACGCCCTCGTAATACGATGCGGCCCGTTCCCCTCCACCGATGAATCCTCTCGCTCGACTCAGCCTGCACGTCCGGCGCGGATTCGGCCGCGTCGTCCCCGATCCGTTCTCGATCGCGGTGGGGCTGACGGCGATCGTGATGCTCGCCACGATGGTGACGGGCCGCGACCCCTTGCCCGCGTTGCGCACGTTCGCGAGCAGCGACGGCCTGTGGAAGCTCCTGGTCTTCACCTTGCAGATGTCGCTGATGCTGGTGCTGGGGACGGCCCTCGCGGCCGCGCCTCCCATCGCGCGCGGCCTGCGAAAGCTCGTGAGCCGGGCTCGCACGCCCCGTGCGCTGGTCGGCCTGACCGCGCTGACGTCGATCGTGCTCGCGCTGGTGAACTGGAGCCTCGGGGTCATCGGTGGAGCGCTCGTCGCCCGCGAGGCCGGTCGGCAGGCTCGCCTGCGGGGGTTCGCGCTCCACTATCCGATCCTGTGTGCGGCCGGCTACGCGGGCATGATGGTCTGGCATGGTGGCTTGAGCGGGAGCGCCCCGCTGAAGTCGGCGTCGCGAGCCGGAATGGTCGAGGTCCTCGGCGAGGATCTGACGGCTCGGATCGGTGTGATCCCGCTCGACGCGTCGCTCGGTGGCACGCTCAACCTCCTGGTGAGCGGGGGCCTGCTGGTGCTCGGCCCGCTGTTGTTCATGGCCTTGACGCCGCCCGCGGGCACCGACCCCGATCCCGCACCACCGCCGAGCGATCTCGAGCGCGTGCCCGATCGCGATCCGGGGGAGGCGCCCGCCCCGACGACGCTCGTCGAACGCATCGACGCCTCACCGGTGGTGACCTGGATGCTCGCGGTGCCGATGGCCGCTGCCCTGGGGTTGGCGTTCGCGGAGCGGGGGTTCGGCGGCCTCGACTTCGACACCGTCAACTTGACGCTGTGGACGGCCGCGCTGGTGTTGCACGGGCGTCCCCTGCCGTTTCTGCGCGCCTGCGAAGAGGGAGCGCGCAGTTGCACCGGAATCCTGCTCCAGTTTCCGCTGTACGGCGCGATCATGGGCATGATGAGCGCGGCGGGGTTCTCGACCGCTCTGGCCGCGGCCTTCGCCGACGTGGGCGCCGGCGCTTACCTGGTCGTCGGCTTTCTTTCCGCCGGGCTCCTCAACCTCTTCATCCCCTCCGGCGGGGGGCAATGGGCGGTGCAGGGTCCGATCTTGATGGAAGGGGCGCTCGTGCTGGGCGTCGAGCCGTCGAGCCTGGTGATGGCGGTGGCCTACGGCGACCAGTGGACGAACATGCTGCAGCCGTTTTGGGCGCTTCCGCTGCTGGCGCTGACGGGGGTGCGGGCGCGCGACATCGTGGGGTACACCTCGCTGTGGATGCTCGCGGGTGGGATCTGGATCGCGGCCATGCTCCTGGTCGCGGGCTAGCGGCCATGCCCGTGCAGGGGTGGCTGAGTTACCCTCGCGGCATGCGTGGGTCTCGTCGACGATCGAGGTCGGGGCGCGTGCTCGTCGTCGCCCTGGGTTGCGCAATCGGCTGCAAGTCGAGCTCGCCGGCTCCGCCGGAGGTTCCGACACCATCGGCACCGCCGGTCGTGGAGGTCGACCTGCTGCGGAGCCACATCGTATTTCTCGCCGACGACGCACAGGAGGGGCGCTTGCCCGGGACCGAGGCCGACGCCCGCGTCCAGGCGTACATCGAGCAGGCTTTCGCGACCTCCGGGCTCGAGCCGCTGTTCGGCGACGGCTATCGGCAGGCGTTCTCGTTGACCGACGGCGTGCGAGTGCGCGAAGGCGGTGGCGTCGACCTGACGGTGGGCGATGTCGCGGTGCCCCACGCCATCTTGCCGTTCTCCGGCGACACCGGCGAGGACGGGCCCGTGAGCGCCCCGTTGGTCTACGTCGGTCACGGCATCACGCGTGGCGGCACCGACACGGGCGACTACGAGGGCCTGGGCACGAAGGTGAAGGGGGCCATCGTGGTGGCGCTGGCGGGCGGGCCCGCCGACGATCCGCACCTGACCTCGGCGGATCTGCGTGCACAGACCAAGCTCATCTCCGCTCGAGACCACGGAGCGGTCGGCTTCGTCCTGTGGGATCCTCGATCCGACGCCGGCTTTCCCAACCACGGTGAGGCGAGCGACCTGAAGATACCGGCCGTGTGGGTGGGGAGCGCCGGGAGCCGGGCGCTCCTCGAAGCCTTCGCGGGGAAAAAGAAGGTGCCGGCGGACGTGAACGATCCGGTGGCCTTCGGCCTTCGGGTCGGGACGCGGAGCAAGCCACGGGCCACCCTCCGCACCGACGTGGAGCCGGTCGAGGTCGCCACGGCGAACGTCGCCGGCAAGGTGGTCTCCGACGGCACGACCGACCGCGTGGTGGTCATC
>CAZYSW010000088.1:11712-15316 GCA_964650105.1 uncultured Nannocystaceae bacterium | reverse complement strand
GCGGCGTAGCGGTGAAGCGACCCGATCGAGCTGGGCGTCATCAAGCAAGAGCGCCTCGAGGCCCCCAAGGAGGCGGTGGAGCTCTTCCGCCAGGTGCTGGAGCTCGACCCCGATCACGCGGAGGCGCGTCAGCGCCTGGAGGGCTGGCTGAACGACGCCGACCTGCAGGTCGACGTGGCCACCATCCTCCTTCCGGTGTACGAGCGCCTGGATGCGTTCGGCGATCAGGTCCGGTGCCTGACGATTCAGGCCGACGCGGCCACCGACACCCACACGCAGGTCGAGTTGCTCCTGCGCACCGGCGACATCCTGGCCCGCGCCATGGGTGACAGCGCACGCGCGTTCGAGGTGTATTCCCGGGCGTTCCGCGAGGATCCGGAGAACCAGACCGCACAGCAGGCGCTGGAGAGCATCGCCGCCATCGAGGATCGGTGGGCGGACTTCGCGGCGCTGTTCGAAGAAGCCGTGGCCAAGGATCTGCCCAGCGGCCTGATGCGGCAGCTTCTGGCCAAGCTGGCGAGCCTCTACGACAACCAGCTCGGCGACGCCGAGCGGGCCATCGCCTGCTACCAGCGTTCGGTGGAGATCGATCCGGGCAACGCGGACGCCCTCGACGCCCTGGAGGCGCTCTACAGCCGCGACCAGAACTGGGCGCAGCTTCTGGAGGTGTATCGCAACAAGGTCGAGCTGGAGACCGATCCCGGGACTCGGGAGGCGTTGCGGTTCAAGATCGCGAGCCTGCAAGAGGACATGCTGGGGCTGTCGCAGGACGCGATCGCCACCTACAACGAGATCCTGGCCGACGACGACATGAACCTGCGGGCGATCACCGCGCTGGATCGCCTCTACCAGGCCAGCGAGCAGTGGAGCGAGCTCGCCGAGAACCTCGCGCGTCAGCTCAGCCTCAGCGACGACTCCCACCAGCAGGTCCAGCTCAACCTACGACTGGGTGAGCTGCGCCTGCACAAGCTCGCCCAGCCGGGGTTGGCCGTCGAGACCTATCACCGGGTGCTCGACCTCGACCCGCACAACGCCGCGGCGCTCCAGGCCCTCGAGAGCTTGTTGAACGACGACGAGCATCAGCTCTCGGTGGCGAAGATCCTCGAGCCGATCTATCGGGCGTCCAACGACTGGTCCAAGCTGATCGGGTCCTACGAGATCATGGTCAAGCACTCGCTCGATCCGAGCGAGAAGATCCAGCTCTTGCACCAGATCGGCGAGTTGTACGAGCTCGCGGGCGACGAGCCCGGCGAGGCGTTCTCGGCCTTCGGGCGGGCACTCCGAGAGGATCCCAGCAGCATCGAGACGCAAGGTCGCCTGGAGAACATCGCGCGCCAGATGGGCAGCTACGCCGATCTGGTGGCCCTGTACGAGGAGGTCGTGGAGGACGTGGTCGACGACCAGCTCCGCATCCAGCTCCTCACCAAGGTGGCGCAGATCCACGAGACGGCGCTCGACGACGCGGCCAAGGCCGCAGCCGCATACGAGAAGATTCTGGAGGTCGATCCGGGCAACTTCGCGGCGGTCGACGCCCTCATCGAGGTCCATCGTCGAACCAACAACTTCGAGCCGCTGGTCAAGGCCGTGGTCCGCAAGGCCGACATGGTCGAGCTGCCCGACGACCAGAAGAAGCTGCTGCAGTACGCGGCCAACATCCGCGAGAGCGTGATGGAGGATCCCGAAGGGGCGATCGCGCTGTACCAGCAGGTGCTGACGATCGACGACTCCGATCGGGAGACGCTCGACGCGCTGGTTCGCCTCTACGTGCAGCTCGAGCGCTGGGAGCAGCTCAAGGACGTCTATCAGCGTCAGAGCGAGCTGGCCACCGATCCCGACGAGCGCCGCCAGGCCCTGTACGTGCTCGGACAGGTCTACGACGCCGAGCTCGGCGACGTCGACCGGGCGATCGACACCTACCAGCAGGTCCTGGATCTGGATCCCTCGGACTACCAGGCGATCCAGGCCCTCGACCGACTGTACGGGCAGGCCGAGCGTTGGCTCGACCAGCTTCAGATCCTGGAGAGCGCCGTGGATGCCGTCGGGCACCACGACGAGCAGACCGCACTGCGGTTCCGCATCGGCGGGCTGTGGGAGAACCAGCTCGGCGACATGGTGCGTGCCATCGAGGCCTACCGGGACGTGCTCAACCACGATCCGGCGCACCAACCCACCATCGAGGCGCTCGACCGCATCGTCCACGGCGAGAACGAGCCCATGGCGGCAGCCAACGTGCTCGCTCCGCTGTACGAGCAGCTCGCCGAGTGGGAGAAACTGGTCGACATCTACGAGGTGATGGTCGTCCACACCGAAGATCCCCTCGGGAAGATCGAGCGTCTGCATCAGGTCGCCGGCATCTACGAGCTCCAGATGAGCGAGTTCGACAAGGCGTTCGATGCCTACGCGCGCGCCCTGGCGACCGATCCGCAAAGCGAGCTCACGGTGGAGCAGCTCGGTCGTCTGGCCGAGGTCACCGGGGATTGGGACCGTTTCGCCAGCCTGCTCGCCGAGCAGGCCGACAAGCTGCTCGATCCGCTGGTCAAGGTGCAGATGCTGCTGCGTCTGGCCCGAATCTACGAGGAGCGGCTGCAGAACGTCGACGCTGCGGTCCGCCGCTACCTGGAGATCCTGGAGGTCGAGCCGGAGAACCCGGCGGCCATCGAGGCGCTCGACCGGATCTTCACCATGCTCGAGAAGTGGCCCGAGCTGGTCGAGAACCTGCGACGTCGCATCGCCATCACCGGCGAGGAGTCCCAGGTGATCGAGCTGTACTTCCGCATGGGGCAGATCTACCAGCTCAACATGGGGGACGCCGGCCAAGCCATCGACGCCTACCGGGAGATCCTCAACATCGACCCTGCGCACGCCCACACGCTGCAGGCGCTGGAGCTGATCTTCGCCGAAGGCGAGCGCCAGTCGGAGATCGCCGAGATCCTCGAGCCGATCTACCAGGCGTCCGAGCGATGGGACGCCCTGGTCAAGCTCGGCGAGGTGAAGCTGTCGGCCACGGCCGAGCAGATCGAGCGCCTGGAGATCATCCGCAACGTGGCGGAGATCTGCGAGCACCGGTTGGGCGATCCGGGGGAGGCGTACATCTGGTGGCTGCGCGCGTACATCGACGATCCCACGAGCGAGCAGGTCGCCGAGGAGATGGAGCGCCTGGCCGAGCTCACCCAGGAGTGGGGCCACATCGTCGACGTCGGCGATCAGATCCTCGAGCAGGAGGAGCAGTCGCCGACGGTCAAGCTGGCGGTCCTGAGCCGTTCGGCGCGGGTCCTCGACCAGAAGCTGCACGACGCCACGCGTGCGATCGAGACCTACCGCGAGGTGCTGGAGATCGAGCCCGAGAACCTGACCGCGCTGGCGGCCCTCGATCGCATCTACAGCCACCTGGGCATGGCCCAGGATCTGGCCGAGATCCTGCAGCGGCGTATCCGGGCCACGATGGACGGCGAGCAGCTCGTCGACTTGGAGGTCCGCCTGGCCCAGGTCTTCGAGACCGCGCTGTTCAACCCCGACCAGGCGATCGCGGCCTACAACCGGGCCCTGGAGAACGACCCGGGCAACCGCACCGCGCTGGAGCGGTTGGAAGCGCTCTACCTGCACC
>CAZYSW010000088.1:0-11702 GCA_964650105.1 uncultured Nannocystaceae bacterium | reverse complement strand
AGCAGATGTGGCAGGAGCTGTTCGACGTCTATCAGAAGATGGTCGACGTCGCGAACACCGACGAGGACATGGCCGGCTGCTATCAGCGGATGGCCAAGATCGCTTCGGACGCGCTGGATCGAGAGGCCGATGCCATCGACCTGTGGAATCGCGTCCTCGAGTTGCGCGGCGAGGACCCGCTGGCGCTGGGCGAGCTGGCCCTGCTCCACGAGAAGTCCGAGCGCTGGGAGGAGCTGGTCGAGATCCTGGAGCGACAGGTCTACGTGATCGAGGATCCCGCCGGGAAGATCCGCGCCTACCAGACCCTCGGCCGGGTGTACGGCGAGAAGCTCGAGCGCGAACGCAACGCCCTCGACGCCTGGCTCAACGCCCTGGAGCTCGACGACAGCAACATCGAGACGCTACAGGCCCTGCACGCGATCTACGAGTCGAGCCAGGCGTGGGTGGAGCTGATCGAGATCCTCGAGCGCCTGATCGCGGTCGGGCCGAACGCGCTCGGACCTGAGGCGTTGCGCGACCTGTACGCCAAGGTCGGTCGCATCCAGGGCGAGTACCTGATGCAGCCCGACCAGGCCATCACCGCCTGGCACCGGGTCCTGGAGATGGAGCCCGGCAACATGGAGGCGCTCGCCGCCCTCGAGGCCCTCTACAACCAAGAAGGGATGTGGAAGGAGTCGATCGAGATCCTCGAGCAGAAGTCGCGCGTCCTCGAGGGCGACGAGAAGATCGACGTCCTCATGCAGATCGCGTCGATCTGGGAGGAGCGCCTCGAGGACAAGATCCAGGCCGCCGGCGCCTACCAGGAGATCATCGAGCACGACCCGACGCACGGTCCGGCCGGTGAGGCGCTGGAGCAGATCTACCGCGACACCGACGACTGGGCCGCGCTGGCCGAGCTCCTGATCAACCGCGCCGAGATCCTGGAGGACCTGGACCTCAAGGTCGCCACGTTGCAGAACGCGGCCAAGGTCTTCGAGGAGAACCTCGAGGATCCGGAGATGGCGTTCGCGACGTTGCAAGCCGCCTTCAACGTCGACTACGCGAACGACGTGACGGCCCGCGAGCTCGAGCGTCTGGCCACCGAGACCGAGAAGTGGGGCGACCTGCTCAACGAGTACAACGGCCTGGTCCAGAACATCGAAGACCCGATGGAGCAGTGCGAGCTGTGGGTCAAGATCGGCCGGTGGTACGGCGAGCACCTCAACCGACCCGACTACGGCATCCAGTCCCTGGAGAAGGCGCTGGAGCTCAACCCCGAGAGCGTGTCGGCGTTGCGCGAGCTGGCCAGCTTCCACCGCCGGTCGGGGAGTTGGAACGACCTGGCCGAGGTGCTCCAGCGCATCATCCCGCTGGAGCAGGAGCCGGCCTCACAGGCGGAGTCGCTGCTCGAGCTGGCGCGGGTCCAAGAGGAAATGCTGGGCAGCGTCCCCGGTGCGGTGGAGTCCTACCGACGAGTCCTGGAGATCGACAGCGAGAGCACCACGGCGCTCGACGCCCTGATCCGCCTCCACGACCAGCAGCAGGACTGGGGCGAGCTCGTCGGTGTGCTGTCGCGCAGGGCGGCCATCAGCGACGACCCCGACGAGGCGATCCGCCTCAAGAAGCACATCGGGTACGTGCAGGAGGCCAACCTCGGGGACAACGCCGCGGCCATCGAGACCTACAAGGACATCCTGGCCCAGGAGCCGACCGATTTCGACGCGCTGCAGGCCCTCGAGCGGTTGTACCTCAACGGCAACCAGGTGCCCGACTACCTCGAAGTGCTCGAGGCGGAGCTCGACGCCACGGCGGACGTGGAGGCCCAGGTCGCCATCTACGACAAGATGGCCAACGCCCTGGTCTCCCTGGCCAACGATCGCGAGCGCGCGGCCGAGGTGCTCGAGAAGATCATCATGCTGGACCCCCAGCGTGACATCACCTACCGGCAGCTCGAAGAGCTCTACTCCGGCCTGGAGAAGTGGACGGAGCTGGTCGAGACCTATCGCTCGCACATCCAGTCGGTCGAGGACGTGACCGTGAAGGTTCAGCTCCTCACCGCCATGGGCGAGGTGTTCGAGAAGCAGGTCGAGGACGTCGACCGTGCCATCGAGACGTACGGCGAGATCCTGGAGCTGGATCCGCACAACTTCGACGCCGCGAACACGCTGA
The DNA here is from genome assembly GCA_964650105.1 of uncultured Nannocystaceae bacterium. Lineage (GTDB taxonomy): Bacteria > Myxococcota_A > Polyangia > Nannocystales > Nannocystaceae > CAZYSW01. The sequence continues at coordinate 9,554 of CAZYSW010000088.1, read as the reverse complement.
GCCGCCTGCAGGAGGCGATCGAAGACTGGCCGGCGGCGGTCCAGACCATGGGCCGCCTCGTGGAGCTCACCCCCGATCCCGCGCAGCGCATCGAGCTGCTGACGCGCATGGGGCGGGTGCTCCACGAGAAGCTGATGAACACCGAAGAGGCGGAAATGCGCCTCAATCAGGCCCTGGAGCTCGATCCGGGCCACGTGCCGGCCCTGGTGCTGCTCGCGGACATCTACAAGCAGCGCGCGGACTGGCTCAAGGCGTCGCGGACCCTGGAGATCGCGTCCGACTACTCGCACAACAACCTCGAGCGCACCAACTTGGCGGCCGAGGCGGCGTTCATCAACTACGAGGAGCTCGACAACCGCGAGAAGGCGGTCGAGCTGTTCGCCAAGACCCTGTCGCTGGATCCCGAGCACATCCGGGTGGGACGCGTGCTGGCCGACATCTACTACGAGTCACAGCAGTACGCGGCCGCCGATCCCATCTTCGACATGCTCACCCGCAAGATGGACCAGCTCGGGCTCGGGGACGACGAGCAGCGCGACCTGTACCTGCGAGCGTCTCGGGTGGCGCGCGAGCTCGGCAACGCCGACAAGGCCCTCAAGCAGTACAAGCGCGCGTACGACATCGATTCGACCAACCACGAGGTTCTCTCGGGGATGGCCGACCTGTTGTTCGAGCGCGAGGACTGGGAGCGCGCGTTCAAGCTGTACCAGACCATCTTGGTTCAGCACCGCGACACGCAGGGCGACGAGGACACGGTGCGTGTCTACCACCGGCTCGGGACCATCAAGAACCGGCAGAACGAGCCGCGCAAGGCCCTCAACTACTTCGAGAAGGCCCTGGAGGTCGACCCGCACCACCGCGAGACGCTGGTCGAGGTCATCAACCTGCGTGCCCAGAGCGGTGACTGGGAAGGGGTGATCGAGGCCAAGCGGGCGCTCATCGACATCACGCCCGACGGGGACGAGCAGTTCGCCCTGTGGAAGGACATCGGCGAGCTGTACGTCGAGAAGCTGCAGAACCGCGACAAGGCGGCGGCGGCGTACCAGTCGGCGCTGGACATCCGGCCCGACGACTATCCGACGCTGCACACCATCCTCGACCTCTACACGTCCGGAAAGCGGTGGGAGGACGCGATCCACATCATCGACCGGATCGTGGAGATCGAGAAGGATCCCGTCCGGCGAAGCCGCTACAACTACACGGCCGCGGTGCTCTTGCGCGACGAGGTTCAGGCCCACGACGAGTCCATCGACCGCTTCAACATGGTGCTCGACGACGACCCGGGCATGCTCAAGGCATTCCAGGCCATCGACACCATGCTGACCCGGTCCAAGGACTGGAAGACGCTGGAGCGGGCCTACCGCAAGATGCTCAAGCGTCTCCCGCCCGACGGACAGGAGCCGCTCAAGGTCACGCTGTGGAGCAACCTGGCGGAGATCTATCGAACCCGCCTACAGGACTTCAAGTCGGCGGTCGCCGCCTACGAGGTCGCGGCCAAGCTCGAGCCGGACAACGTCCAGCGGCACATGCAGATGGCCGAGCTCTACGAGCGGCTGATGGAGGGCAACCCCACGGAGTACGTGGACGCGGCGGTCAAGGAGCACCAGATCCTCATCGCCCACGAGCCCTTCCGCTACGAGAGCTACCACGCGCTGTTCAACATCTACGTGAACGCTCGCGAGATCGACAAGGCGTACTGCGTCGCAGCGGTCCTCTCCTTCCTCAAGAAGGCGACCCCGCAAGAAGAGCAGTTCGCGCAGAAGTACCACAGCTCGGACTTCACGATGGCCCGGCAGCGCTTGAGCGAGGACACGCTGCGGCGCCACGTGTTCCACCCGGATCAGGACCTGTACCTGACGGGCATCCTCGGTCTCATCGCTCCGGCCGTCGCGGCCTGGCGTGCGGCCGACCTCCCGAGCACGTTGAACGCCAACGAGCGCATCGACATCTCCATCGATCCGTCGCTGTTCTCGCGCATGTGCAAGTACGTCAAGGACGTGCTCAACGTGGCGCAGCCGGACGTGTACCTGCGACCCAGCGATCCGGGGGATCTCACCTTGATGAACATCAAGCGTGACAACGCGATCCATCCCTCGATCGTGGTGTTCCAGAACCTGCTGCGCGGCAAGGCGGAGCCGCACCTGGCGTTCGCGCTCGGTCGGCACATGATGGACCTGTACCTGCCGCACTACTGCTACGTGGCGCTGGATCGGTCCCCGCAGGCGCTCAAGCAGGTCTTCATGGCTTGCCTGCGCGCGGTGGGCATGCCGGTGCAGGGCGACACGACGGCGCTCGACGCCATCGCACGCGAGATCACTGCTCGCATGCAGCCGGCGGCGATGGATCAGCTCCGCAGCCTGATCCAGAAGTTCGTGGACGCCGGTGGGTCCACCGACGTCAAGCGGTGGGCGGCCGCGGCCGAGCTGACCGGGTATCGCGTCGGTCTGCTTCTGTGCCACGACCTGCGGATCGCCGGCCAGATGATCTCGCAGGAGCAGGCCTCCCTCGGCAGCGCGATGGGTCCCCGCGACAAGATCAAGGAGCTGGTCCTCTACAGCATCAGCGAGGACTACTTCACGGCACGTCGCGCCATCGGCGTTCAGGTCCAGGGCTAGCGGCCCCCGTCGAAGGGGGCTGCACGCCGCCGGAAAGCCGGCCCCGCTTCGGGGTCGGCTTTTCCGGATCGAGTCGAGGTGGGGCTTCGGGTTCGAGGTCGGCTTTTCCGGGGTCGTGTCGACGTACAGGGGCCCCGGGTCGAGTCGAGGTAGGGGCTCCGGCTCGGGGTCGGCTTATCCGGGTCGAGTCGAGGTGGGTCGATCGCGGCGACTCGCGCGCGGCGCTGCCGGTCGGGGCTTACCGGCGCCTGTACGAGTTCGAACGCGAGGCACGTGACATGTCCGTCGAGGAGAGGACGGAGCTTCGGCAGCGCAAGAGCAAGCCCGTGTTCACCGGATACTGTCGACGTAAGGGCTCAGAAGCCCCATGCTTCGGGATCCCAGTCGACGCCCCAGCCTGGGAACCCGTGGCCCGCGCCACCGCACGTCGCCACGACGAGCGTCTCGTCGGGCTGGAGGGTGAAGGGGCGCCAGGGGGTCACCGGTCGCCGCGGCTCGCCCGGGCGCTCGACGAAGACCTCGGAGCCCAGCGGGGGCCCGGCGCGGTCGATGCCGTGGGGCGGATTGGTGCGGCGATCGATGGCGACCTCGATGCGAAGCGGCCGCGTGCAGCGGTACGTTCGTACCAGACCGTCGCCACCCCGTCGCGCTCCGCCGCCGCCCGAGTCGTCGCGGCGCGCCGTGGAGAGCACGAGGCCTTCGGGCCCCTCGCCGTCGGTCAGGGTTCGGGGCGGCACGATGGGGCCGGGCCACGCCGACGCACCGGGTCGGTCGGGACGGGCGCCTTCACCTCCCGGGAGGACCTCGATCCACGTCAGCTCGCCGTCGTGCAGCGTCACGATCGCGCCCAGGGAGCACGAGCCCGCGCCGACGCGGCGGGGCCACGCGTGGGCGAGCGCCCCCTGCACGGTGTCCCACACGCGTGCCATCGTGAAGGCCGCCCCGACGGGATCGCTGGACTCGGGCGCGCCGCCGACGAAGCTGTCGGGGGCACACGCGATCGACAGCCGTGCCGCCAGCGCTCGCGTGGCGGGGGTGTCGAGGGCATGGGCGATCGCCAGCGTGCACGCGGTGCGGACGCGCTCGGGGCTCACCACGAACCGGGCGGCGTCGGGGCCTCGAGGACGGTCGCTGTCGCGAAAATCGAGGACGTACGTCCCCGGGGCGTCGTCGCGGACGACCAGACGGATCGCCAGGCGGCCTTTGCCGGGCAGCTCCAGGTCGTCCGAGAACGGCGCGAGACCGACCCCGGGCAGCGCGATGTCGGGTGCCGTCGTGTCGTCGCGCAGCTCGGGAAGCCGAGCGCGCAAGTCCTCCGGGGTATGCATCGGACCGTGACGGAGTGCGAATCGCCGGTGCGCTACCCGCCCCGACCGGTCGGGACGGCCTGGGTCGCGCGCGTCGAGCTGGGGCTGTTTTCTCGCATGGAGACGGCGCGAAAGATCGGCAGGGGGCGGGACTTGCCCTTGACCTGCACCGGAGCGCGCTCCTCGACCTCCACCTTGTCACGGGTGTGCTCCATGGTCGACTGACTGATGAGGACTTCTTCGGCTCGCGCCACGCTGCACAGGCGGGAGGCCACGTTCACCGCGTCCCCGATGACGGTGTACTGCAGCGTGCGGGACGAACCGATCGCGCCCGCGATCACCGGGCCGGTATTGACGCCGATGCCGATCTGGATGGGCTCCGCCCCCTCGTTTCGGCGGACGCGGTTGAACTCGTCGAGCGCCCGCATCATCTCCAGCGCGCAGCGGACGGCGCGTTCGGGGGCGTCGGGTAGCGCTACGGGCGCTCCGAAGAGGCCGATGATCTCGTCGCCGACGTACTTGTCGAGCGTCCCGCCGTGCGCGAACAGGACGTCCACCATCACCTCGAAGTAGTCGTTGAGCGTCTTGACCATCTCTTCGGGCCGGTGGCGCTCGCTCATGGCCGTGAACCCGCGGATGTCGGCGAACAGCATGGTCACGTCGCGTTGCGTGCCCTCCTTGTCGAGATGCAGCGCACCGCTGACGATCTGATCCACCAGGTTGGGCGACAAGAGCCGCTGGAACTGGGCCCGCGTCTCGGCTTCTCGCTCGATTTTCTTGGCCAAGCGGTGGTTCTCGATGGCGACCGCGGCCTGGGTGGCGATGCCCTGGAACAGGGTCAGGTCCTTCTCGGTGAAGGCTCCGGTGGTGAGCATGGAGTCCATGTGCATCGCGCCCACCAGGCGGTCCTGGTAGAGCAGGGGCACGCACATCGTCGAGCGGATGCCCTGCATGATGATGCTCTTGGCCGCCTTGAAGCGCTCGTCGAGCATGGCATCGGAGGAGAGGACTGCCCGCTTGTTGTTCTTGACCTCCTCGAGGATGCTGCTGGACAGCTTGATCTCCTCGTCCTGACGCTTTTGCTTGACGTATCGCGGGAGGAGCTGATCGGTGTCGCTGTCGTACAGCAAGATGACGGCTCGGTCGGCGCGAATGAGCTGAAAGCTCTCGTCCACCACCTTCTGCAGGATCTCGTCGAGGTCGGTCCCGACCGAGAGCTTTTGCGAAAGCTCGTGCGCGATCCTGAGCTTCTCGTAGTCGGCCCGAAGGGCGTCGACGTTCGCGATTTCGGTGGCGGGGAGAAACTTGGTGCTGGCGTCGACCCGGCTGCGGACCTGGCTTTGCACCTGGCCCGGCATCATGGTGACGTTCCGGATCGGCGCACCCGGATCGTCCTCTCCGATGAAGCGCAGGACGGTGTTGCCGAGGGTGATCTCGTCGCCGGTCTGCAGTTGCCGTTCGCTGACCCGTTCGCCGTTGACGTAGCTGCCGTTGAGCGAGCCGACGTCGCGCAGCACGTAGCCGCCGTGCGGTCCGCGAGTGATCCGGCAGTGCTCCTTGGAGACGATGCGGTCGAGGACCTGGACGGTGTTGTCGGGGTGGCGGCCCACCGTGTTGAAGGCCCCGAGGAGGTATTCCCTCGGCCCTTCACCGCTGACCAGGATCAGTCGCGCCTGCATGACCGCCGATGGCGCATCGTAGCAGCCCCGGGCGGAGGTCTGAAAGGCCCCCGACGAGGCCGGCGCCGAGCTACGGCCGGGTCGGTCGTGTCTCGAGTGACACTGCTCATGCCGCGACGTCGCACTTCGGAGCGCCGTTCTCGCGCTACCCGCGGTGGTGTTCCAGCATCGCGCCGAGCGAGCTCCGACGATGGTGCGCCATCAGTGCGTGGTGTCCACGACGACGTGCTCGATCTCGTAGACGTGCTCCTGCTTTTCGATCACGTCGAACGGCCACGAGACCCACGCCGAGTACACCGCGCCGAAGCGAGCCTCGCGTTGGTCGACCTCGATCCACGTTTCGAGATCCGGATCGGCGATACCGATGTTGCGCAGCTCGGCCGTCATCTTTCGCCGGAGCTCTTCCACCTTCTTGGGGTCGGCGCGGTAGGCGTTGTCGCGCCCGGCGTAGGCGGACCCGAACTCCTCGAGCACTCGATACGCCTCTTGCTTCAGCAAGAACAGGGGGAAGAGCTTGTACGCCAGATAGCCGGCCACGAACAGAATCAGACCCAGCGTCACGCTCACGGCATTGATCTTGCGGGGTCGCTTGTACTTGATGGGCCGAGCCATTTTCGGGCAGCGGTCTGTGACCCGATTGTAGTGCCGGCGACGACCGTTCCCAAACGGGTACGGGTGCCCGACCGATCACGCGGACACCGCAAGGCACCGGCGGCGCGACCATCCGCCGCTGCATCCTGGTGAAGCGGCCGAGGCCGGGTTCCATGGAGGGCCTCGGCGTGCGGCTGTGCTGTATGCTTGGAGCCGTCCGGCGTGTACCACCTTCCCGCATACGTGGCGCTCGAGCGATGGGCGGTGGGGCGATCGGTCCTCGTCGTCGGGCCAGCCGAGCTGGCGGGGCCGCGCCGGTTGAAGGCGGCGGGGGCGCGCGAGCTGTGGATCGCGGGGTGGGCCGACGAGACGCCCGCCGACCTGGACGTCCACGCCGCGGCGCTCCCGTTGCCCGTGCCCGACGGCAGCGTCGACCTGATCGTGTGCATCGACTGCTACGCATCGATGCCGCGAGCGGAGCGTCGCCGCCTCCTCGACGAGGCTCAGCGCGCGCTCGCACCCGACGGTGTGCTGGTGGCGTGGGTGGATCAACCGGGGACCGCGGAGGTCGACTTTTGGACCCTCGAGGACGAGCTGGGCGTGCGCTTTGGTCACCTCTACACGATGGCGCAGATGCCCTGGGCGGGGGTCAGCCTCGCGCCCGTGCTGGACGACGAGACCGGCGACGGACGCGACGTCGTCCCGGACGTGGTGCTGGAGGAGGGGTTGCTGGCGTCGGCCCCCGAGGCCACCGGGTATCTGGCGATCGCGTGCAAGATGAAGCCGACCGCCAGCGAGCTGCGACAGCTCAGGGAGCAGTGCCTGCTGGTGGCACTTCAGCCCGATCACCTCGCGCTGCGCGGCGACGCGACCGCGTCGGCCGGACGTTCCGACGCGGTCGACCCGGCCGAGGTCCCGGCGCCCGCCGAGGCGGGGGCGGACGCACCCCCCGACGCGTCGGCCGACGACGCAAGACGTCGCATCGAAGCGCTGGAGCGCGAGCTCGAGGAGGCGCAGCGGCGGTACGCATCGGAGCGGGCGTCGGCCGAGGCGGAGCTGACCGCTGCGCGAGAGCAGATCCGCAGCCGTGAGACCGACCTCGCGGTGTTGACCCGCAACGCCGAGGACCTCGAGGCGTCGGCAGCTCGGGCGCGCGAGCGTGCCGACGCGGCCCGCGAGGAGCTCGATGGGATCCGCCGAGAGCACGAGGCCCTGCAGGATCGCGTGCGTGCGCTGGTGGCCGAGCGCGACGGCCTGGCTCATCAGATCGATCTGGCCGCCACCGAACGCGAAGGCGCGCAGCGCCTGGCCCAGCGCGTGGAGGCCGAGCTGGAGGCCGCGCGGCGCCGCATGGCGGAGCAAGAGCAGCACCTGGCGGCGAAGATCGAGGAGGCCGCGCGGCTGTCGGCCGAGGTCGCGCTGCTGCGGGAGCGCGTGGCTCAAAACGAGTCGCTGTTGCAGCACGCGCGCGAACGCGAGGAGCAGCTCAGCGCATCGGCGGCCCAGGGCGCCGAGCAAGGTCGCATGCTCACCGAGGTCGCGCTGGACCGCGATCGGTTGCGCGAGGAGCTGGCGCGCCGCTCCGCGGAGATCCACAAGCTGGAGGAGCGCCTGTGGGAGACCCGCGAGGAGCTTCAGAAGGATCGCATCGAGAACGTCCGCCTGTCGTCGGAGGTCGAGCGCCTGCGCGACGAGAGCAGGCGAACGCGGGAGGCCGAGACCGCGCGGACGCAGGAGGTCGAGCGCCTCTCGGGTGAGCTGCGCAAGCTGGAGGTGGCGCGGGCCGAGCTGGCGGCCATTCTCCGCAGCCGCGAGGAGGACATCGCCCGACTGCGCCAGGACGCGGCCTCGCTGGTGTCGACGTCCGACGATCTCCAGGCGCTTCGCGAGGAGCTGGCGCGTCGCAGCCAGGAGCTGGCCGGGCTGCGTGCTCAGCTCGAGCAAAGCCGCGCGCGCGAGGAGGACGCGCAGGCGGTCGTCCGCAAACGCGACGCGCAGCTCTCCGAGGCGGGCGTCGAGCTGGAACGGCTGCGCAAGAGCGCCGAGGAGCATGCCTCCACCGCCGCTGCGCTGGCGGCCGAGCTCGACGTGCGCTCGCTGGAGGTCGAGCAGCTCGCGGCGTCGTTGGCCGACCTGCAGGGGCAGGTCGAGACGCTGCGGCGAGCGGCGGCCTCCCATGAGGAACGCGAGGCCGAGCTGCAGCGGCAGATCGAGAACGCCGCCAGCGAGCTGGAGATGTTGCGCCGCAAGCTCCGCGAGAAGGAAGAGGAGCTCGCGGACGTCATCGCGGCGCAAGAGACCAGCGGCGTGGAGCTCTACAAGCTGCGCCGCGAGCTCGAGGAGACGGCCCGTGCCAACGAGCACCTCGAGGAGGCGTTGCGTCTGCACCCCGCCCCCGACGGCGCCGAGCTGGAGCTCGACGAGGACTGGCCTGCCGAGGCCATCGACGAGATCCGTCGGTTGCGAGCCCAGCTCGCAGGGCAGGCGCGCAGGCACGCCGAGCAGCTCGCACAGCGCGAGGTGCTGGCCGCCGAGGGGGGGACGCAACAGCAGAGAATCCGGCGTCTGCTCCTGGAGATCGAGATCCGGGCCGAGGAACAGGAGCACATCCTGCGTCGGCTCGACGCGGCCGAGCAGCGCATCTGGGAGATGACCGATGCGTCCGATCGGAATGCGGCGCGATTGGCCGCCAGCCTGGCCCAGCTCGAGCGGCACAAAGAGCAGCTCGACGAGACGTTCGAGGAGCTGGAGGCCACGCGCAAGCTCCTGGCGGCCGCGCAGGCGCGGGCGCTCGAGCAGGAGCGCCTGCTCGCGAGCGAGCGGGCCAAGTTGGCCCGTGCCGGCATCGAATCGGACGGGCCCTCGGCCGCCGCGGCGGTCAGCGTCGACGACCTGTTCGCCGACCTCGACATGTCCTCGGTCGATCTCCAACCCCCGCCGTTCGCCGAGGGCAAGGAAGACGCGCGCCCTTCGAACGGAGAGGCGGAGGTGGAGTACGGCATCCCCTCGCCCGTCTCCGACGCGGGCAGTACCACCACCGGCAGCGGGATCATCGACGTGCGCCCGGGTCCTCGTCTGGTGGTCGAGGCGCTGGAGTCCGACGACGGTTGGACCGCCGATGTCGAGCCCGCACCGCCTGCCGACGACCGCGACTCGCGACCCGTACGACCGACTTCACGCGATCCTGGGTGATCCTCCACGCGGAAAGAATCGAGCGCGTTGGCCTGCCGCCGACTTCGACGGAGATGGAGTCGTCGCGCTGACCGTCGAGCACGACGCTCGGCCCGACTGGGGGCTGTGGCTTCTTCTCCACGCCACACGACCTGCGTAACCCGTTCCCACCCGCGACCTGGGCCCGTGCG
>CAZYSW010000087.1:5550-15325 GCA_964650105.1 uncultured Nannocystaceae bacterium | reverse complement strand
ATCGAGCGCACGAAAACCTACACCGCGCGGATGTTCAGGGCAAGGGATTTTTTCGCGAAATCTCGATGACTTGGACCTGTTCCTCAGGGACAGGTCGGTGTCATTTCGGCGACCTTGCGGACGATTCGAAACAGCAATCGATCCGCAGCTCCTCCAACCTCCTCTCGTTCACGTCGCGTGCTCGCCGGCCGCTGGACGCAAGCGGCGAGAGCAGTGGATCGAGACGAGTCCTGCAAGGCACCCGAACGAGTGCGTGCCCGGGCGTCCCATCCACCGATCTCCTCGAGCGTTCGGCGGGCCATGGAGTCCTCCGCTCAATATGGATGACCGCCTTGCCGCGTGGCCCTTCGTCGCGCGACCCCCAGTCACGGTGATCCCTGCGGCTTTTCGGTCGCTCGCTTTCGGCACGCTCGATCCGAAAGGCACGGCGTTGGCGTGCCGCAGCGACGACGATCGCGAGTGACCGTACGGGTGCGCCGGTGATCCGACACGTCCGCATGCCGGCAACGAGCCCTTCAAGAATACGCGGCGTGGCTCCTATAAAGAGGAAGCCAGCGACGGCGTGGCGCTCGCCGATCGATCCCGAGCCCACCCCGGGGAAGGGCGCGTCGCGTGGGGCTCGGGTAGGCTGGGGGGGTGGCGCGGGGACCCCATGCCGACGATCTCGAGCTGTTCGGCGACGCGTCGCTCCCGGCCCTTCGCGTCGCGGTCTTCGAGCTGTCGTGGCTGCTCGAGCGCGGGTACGCCGAGAGCTCCGCGCTGCAACTCGTGGGCGATCGCCATCGTCTGCGTCAGCGGCAGCGCCTGGCGGTGCGTCGCTGTGCGTGCGGCGACGCGGTCCGAAATGCACGACGCGCGCGTCGCGTCCCCGTCTCCGAGCTCGCAGGCCGGCCCGTCGCCGTCGACGGCTTCAACTGCATCATCACGGTCGAGAGCGCGATGGCGGGCGGCGTCCTCCTGCGCGGACGCGACGAGGCTGTGCGGGACCTCGCGAGCGTCCACGGAAGCTATCGCCGGGTCGCGACCACCGAAGCCGCGCTGGCGTCGCTGGCCGATGCGCTGGCGCGGGTCGGCGCGAGCGATGTCCGCTGGTACCTCGACCGACCCGTCTCGAACAGCGGGCGGTTGCGCGACATGATCCTCGAGGCCAGGCCCGACAAGGTGGTGCGGTGGGAGGTCGAGCTCCCCTTCGATCCCGACCGGTGCCTCGTGCAGTCCGACGCCGTCGTGGCGACCAGCGACGCCAACGTGCTCGACGGGGTGCGTGCGTGGGTCGACCTGGTGGGCAGCGCCATCGCGGCCGACGTACCGGATGCCTGGCTGCTCGACCTCTCGGACGTGTAGCAAACTCCTGCGGCGCCTCGGGGGCTTGCCCGACCTGGAGCCGGAGGCCTGCAAGGGCCCGAGCACGGCCTCCGAACGCGAAGCGATGCATGGCCGGGTGGGGGCGGCGGAGCTCGAGCGTGGGCGGCAGCACGTCGCAGGGCTGGCCGTGGCGAGACGTTCGCGGCATCCTCGGGCCATGGCCTGTCGTATCCGCCCCCCGTTCCTTGCCCTTTCGCTCGGTGTGCTCATGGTCGCGTCCTGCGACTTCGGTCTTCGCGATCCCGACGCCTCGTTCGAGGAGAAGACCTGCGGCAGCACGGACATCTCCCGCGACCCCTCACCCGCGGTCACCGAGGTCACCCGCGTGCTCTCGGGCAGCGCCCGCCGGCTCGACGACGGCAGCATCGAGGTCGTGATCGCGCCGCTCCTCGGTGGTCTCAGCGGCCAGATCGAAGCGGAGCTCGATCCCGCCGAAATGACGGTGGAAGTCTCGGGTGAGATCGTGGGCGAGTTCGAGCTGTCCCGCGTCGACGCCCAGCATGTGGCGCCCGTGGACATCGTCTTCGTGCTCGACACCACCGCGTCGATGGCCTGGGCCATCGACGGCGTCCAGAAGGGGATCGAGGCCTTCCTCGATGGGCTGGAGCTGTCGGGCATCGATGCGCGCGTGGGCGGCATCGAGTTCGGCGACGAGGTGCGCACGCACACGCCCCTGGGCAGCGCGGCGCAGCTCCGCGCCTGGCTCGACAAGATGAGCGCCGTGGGCGGTGGTGACGGCCCCGAGAACCCCCTCGACGCCATGGAGGAGGCGTGGAGCACGTTCGACTTCCGGCCGGGCGCGCTGCGGTATTTCATCGTGGTCACCGACACGGGGCTGCACGAGCTGTCGGACGGCAGCGAATGCGCCGAGACGACGCTGTCGAGAACGACCGAGCTGATGAAAGGCGAGATCCTGCTCACCGTCGTGCACGCCAAGCTGGGGAGTTCTTTGGGGGTCGATCCGAGCTGGCTCACCCGCGCGCTCGGGGGCCTGTACGTGCAGATCGATGCGTTGAAGGCCGTGCTGTCGTTCGACATCTCGCTCGATACGCCCGCCGACGACGTCCTCGAGGCGACGCACGTCCTGCGGATCCCCGGCGACACCGTGGCGGCGGACGCCGACCAGGTCCTCGTCGCCTACGGCGGCTCGGCGGGCACCTTCGCCATCGAGTGATCGCAGCCCGGCGTGTGCGACCCGAGCCGGTGTGCCGGCGTTTCGGCGACGCGTCCCTTTCGGCCCTTCGCGCCGTGGCCTTCGAGCGGTCGTGCTGCTCGAGCGCGGGTACGCGCACCTCGTGGGCGATCGCCAACGTCTGCGCCAGCGGCAGCGCCTTGCGTCGCTGCGCGTGCGGCGACGCCGTCCGGGATGCACGAACGTGCGCGGCTCGACGTCGCGGACCGAGGGGATAGCACCTTCGTCATCGGATGCTCGCGGCGTTCGGCGTGTGCGACCCGAGCCGGTGTGCCGGCGTTTCGTCGACCGACGATCGGATCTCGGTGGGGTGCGGGTCGCCGATGAGAGCCCCCGAGGATGTGCAAGGGCCCCAAGGCGGCCCGTCCCAGGTCTCGACGAGCGCGCGCCTCGTCGTCGTGGTCGTGGACCGCCGGGGTAGGGCACCTTCGTCGTCGCGGACCGCGGGGATAGAGCACCTTCGCCATCGAGGGCTCGCCAGGCTCGGGTGGGCCGGCGGTGGGGTGTTCGGCGACCGTCGCGGTGGCCCCGGAGCGGGTCGGGTGGCCCGTGCGCGGGACGGGGGCGGGCTCCGGGTGCCGTGCAACGAGGCGGAATCCGACGACTTCGGTCCCGGATCGGCAATCGCAATGCGGTCGCAGGCGTGCTGGCTCGCAGCTACAGTGCGTCGCTGGTCGGCGTCGAAGGATACGTCGTCACCGTCGAGGCGGACTCGCGTCGTGGCCTTCCCGGAACGACGGTGGTCGGCCGAGCGACCGGGGCGCTGCAGGAGGCGCGCGAACGGGTTCGAAGCGCGCTCGCCCATTGCGGGCACGACCTCAGCCCGCGCCGTCAGGTCGTCAACCTGGCGCCCGCCGATCGCCGCAAGGACAGCCCCGGCATCGACCTGGCGGTCGCGTGTGCGCTCCTGGCCAGCCACGAGATCGTCCCCCAGGAGGCCTTGGAGTCAATCATGCTGTGGGGCGAGCTGGCCCTCGACGGCTCGTTGCGGCCGGCCGCCGGCACCCTGGTCGTGGCCGATTGCGCCCGCCACTACGGCTACACCGCGATCGCCGTGCCGGTCGCGAGTGCCTCCGAGGCGGCGCTCATCCCGGGGATCGACGTCCTGCCGGTCGACCGCTTGCCCCGGCTCATCGAGCATCTGCGAGGAGAACAGAGGATCGCCCCCTTCAAGCGCGACCCCGACTCAGTGCCGGCCGAGGACACGCTCGACCGAGGCCCCGACCTGGCCGACGTTCGAGGTCAGGTCACGGCACGCCTGAGCGTCGAGGTGATGGTCGCGGGTGGGCACAATCTGCTCTTGCACGGACCGCCCGGCGTCGGCAAGACGATGCTGGCCCGACGCGCGGCGCACTTGTTTCCGAGCCTGCAGACCGACGAGGCGCTCGAGGTCACGAAGATCCACAGCATCGCCCGCGGGTACGTGCCCGACGGCCTCGAGGTCCGCCCGCCGATCCGCATGCCGCACCACACCGTGAGCTCGGCGGGGCTGCTCGGCGGGGGAAGCCCACCGCGACCAGGCGAGGTGACCCTCGCCCACCGCGGCCTGCTGTTTCTCGACGAGCTCCTCGAGTTCTCGCGAAACTGTCTCGAGGGCCTGCGCGAGCCCCTCGAAGACGGCAGCGTGTCGGTGGTCAGGGCCACGTACGCGGTACGCTACCCCGCGCGCTTCCAACTCATGGCCGCGATGAATCCCTGCCCCTGCGGGTACCTCGGGCACCCCGAGCGCTCGTGCGTGGACCCGGTCGCCGCGGTGCACCGCTACCAACAGCGCCTGTCGGGACCACTCCTGGATCGAATCGATCTGGTGGTTCCGCTCCAGCCGACCAAGCTCGAAGACCTGCTCCGTGCGCCGCGAGGGGAGCCGAGCCAGGACGTTCGTGCTCGCATCGAGCTGGCCCGCCAGCGGCAGAGCCGACGCCTCGCGGGTACCCGCTGGCGCACCAACGCGGAGATCCCCGTCGAGGGCGGTGCCATCGAGCGCCTGTGCCCGCTCAGCGCGGATGCCGAGACGCTGCTGCTCGATCTCTCCAAGGTTCGTCACCTCAGTCCCCGTGCGCAGCACCGCCTCCGACGCGTCGCCCGGACCATCGCCGACCTCCGGCGCCCCGACAGCACCCTCGACGATCCCATCCAGGCCTCCGACATCGCCGAGGCCGCCCACCTCCGGAGACTTCCCGATCTCCGCGAAGGTTAGCCCACCTTCGCCCTCGGACGTGCGTCTCGCGACGAGGCGCAACCGCGTCGAGCTGCACGTTCCTGCTCTGCGCGAAGGCGAGGTCACCGTCGCCCTCCGGACGTGCGTCTCGCGACGAGGCGCCGTCGCGTCGAGCTGCACGTTCCTGCTCTGCGGGAAGGCGAGGCCACCGTCGCCCTCCGGACGTGGCGTCTCGCGACGAGGCGCAGCCGCGTCGAGCTGCACGTTCCTGCTCTCGGGAAGGTGAGGCCACCGTCGCCCTCCGGACATGCGTCTCGCGACGAGGCGCCACCGCGTCGAGCTGCACGCTCCTGCTCTGCGCGAAGGCGAGGTCACCGTCGCCCTCTGGACGTGCGTCTCGCGACGAGGCGAAACCGCGTCGACCCGCACGTTCCTGCGCTGCGGGAAGGCGAGGCCACCGTCGCCCTCCGGACGTGCGTCTCGCGACGAGGCGCCGTCGCGTCGACCCGCACGTTCCTGCGCTCCGCGAAGCGGAGGCCACCGTCGCCCTCCGAACGTACGCCTCGCGACGAGCAACCGCGTCGAACCCCACGCGAAGGTGTATCCTCGCGGCCATGCGGCGACTCTTTTCGGTCGGCCTGGGCGCCGTCGTGGGCTGCGCGAGCGCGTCGGAGACGGCGCCGCCGGCCGTCGATCCCGCACCGGCCGTCGTCGATCCCGCGGCGAGCGTCGAGGCGACCGCGGTCGCCCCCCCGCCGGTGCGGGCAACGAGCGTCAAGCCCGCGAACAACGACGCGTGGAAGAGCGACGACGTCGATCCCCTGATCGCCCGGCTGGAGTCGGAGTCTCGGGAGATCTGGGTTCACCGCCAGCGCCTGCTGGAAGTCGTGGCCCCACGCCCCGGGTCGGTCGTCGCCGACATCGGGGCGGGCTCGGGGTTCATGACCCTCCTGTTCGCCCGCGCGGTGGGGCCGAGCGGCAAGGTCGTCGCCGTGGACCTCAACCCCAAGCTGCTCGAGCAGATCGCCGCCCGGGCCCGGGCCGAAGACCTCGACAACGTGCAGACGTTGCGCACCCCCGAGGACGCCATCCCGCTCGCGCCGGCCTCCGTCGATCTGGTGTTCTTGTGCGACGCGTACCACCACTTCGAGTACCCCGAGAGCACGATGCGCTCGATTCACGCCGCGCTGCGCGAGGGCGGCGAGCTGGTACTCGTCGATTTCGAGCGGATCCCGGGCAAGACCGAGCCCGCGATGCTCGAGCACGTCCGCGCCGGCAAGGAGGTCTTCCGCCAGGAGATCCTCGACGCCGGCTTCGAGCTCGTCCGCGAGCACGAAGTCCCCGAGTTCGAGGAGAACTACGTGCTGCGGTTCCGAAAGGCCCCACGCCGTTAGAGCCCCGTCCTTTCGAGCGACGCACGAACCGCCGGTCGCGCAGGCGTCCTGCGGTGCCGAATGCCCGGACCACCCCCCCGTTTCGGGGCGGGTGATCCGTGCCGAGGCTCCGGCGAGGCGCGGCTTCCGACCTCTTGGTCGTTCGAAGCCACGCTCCCGTCGGCAGGTTCGGAGGTCGAGCTCGACGTTCGCGAAGCTCGACTCAGAGGTCCAAAGCGAGACGGATCAGCTCGCGGATGAAGTGTGGGCGGATGTCGAGCAGGCTCGCGTGCTTGATCCGTCCCCTCGAATGAATGTTTGCACCCTCCGGCGAAAGAACTTCGCCTTCGATGCTGTCGTCGTCGAAGTTGTAGACCGTGACCCCCCCAGAACGACCGACGCGCGCCGCTTCGTCGGCGTCGGTGTAGCTGGGTTCCTCTTCGGGAACCGCTGACGCGAGTAGGGCGGCCACCAGAGAAATCTTCAGCATTGAAGCCTCCTTCGGTGTCCGTTCCGGAAAAACGAAGTTAGCACCGGTTTGCCTCGCCGCAACTCGCGTCGGGCGCCACCGCGTGCTTCGGTGGCGCCGAGTGCGGTAGCGTCTCGCTCGTGAGCACCAGGCCCCGAACCCTCGCCATCGTCAACCCTGCCTCCTCGAACGGACGCACCCTCGGTCGGTGGGCGCGCATCGAGGGCGCCCTGCGCGAGGCTTTCTCGAACCTGGAGGTGGCGCGCACCGAAGGTCCCGGTCACGCGACGCTCCTGTGTCGGGAGGCGCTCGAACGCGGGACCGACCTCGTCCTCAGCATCGGTGGAGACGGAACCAACAACGAAGTGCTGTGCGGCTTCGTCGACGACGACGGCAACAACCGCTTCCCCCAGGGCGAGCTCGGGCTCATCGCCAGCGGAACGGGCGGCGATTTCCACCGTCATCTCGGCCGATGCAGCGTCGAAAAGCAGCTCGACGTGCTGCGCGAGGCGCCGTCCCAGCCGGTCGACTACGGCGTGGTGCAGTTCGTCGATCACCAGGGGCACGCCGCCGTGCGCCCGTTCCTGAACATCGCGAGCGCGGGGGTCAGCGGCCTCATCGACTACTACGTGGGGCGAAGCAACAAGCTGCTCGGACCGACCGCGACCTACCTCCTCGGCTCGCTGCTCGGGATCTTCGACTACCACGAGCGTATGGTCACCATGGTGATCGACGAAGGTGCACCCCGGACCATGCCGTTGACGCTCGCGGTGATGGCCAACGGCCAGTACTTCGGAGGCGGCATGTGGATCGCCCCCGAAGCGGTCTGCGACGACGGATGGCTGGACGTCATCCACACCGGGGGCCGTTCGAAGCTGCAGCTTTTGGGTCTGCTGGCCAAGGTCTTCCGAGGCACGCACATCCACTCGCCGGCCGTCCACACCCGGCGAGCACACCGCGTCCGCATCGTCCCCAAGAACGACCAGGATGTCATTTTGCTCGACCTCGACGGCGAGCAACCCGGGCGCCTCCCCGCCGAGTTCCGCATCGTGCACCGTGGGTTGCGTCTGCGCGCCGCCGGTCTGGCGACCCGTCCCCGGCCTTCGCAATCCAGTGGACGCTTCGAGCCCGAGCCGCGCCGCCCCGGCTACGCCGAGCCCTCCGACTCGGGCCCGCTCATCCACTGAACGCCGACGCGCCCTCGACCCACCCCGCGCCGCAGGGCGTACAGCAGCAGCCCGAGCCCCGACAGCACGCCCGCCCGCAGATACGCTCCGGGACCGAACCGGGTGAGGAGAAAGCCGGTCACCGCCAACCCGAGGATCGGAACGAACAAGGGCACGCGGAAGAAGGGCACGCTCGGGTCGTCGGGAGGGCGCTTGCGCAGGCGGATCACGAGCAGCGACAGGTTCACGGCGACGAACGCCGCCAAGATGACCACGTTGGTGGACTCGGCGAGGACCGGCAACAGCCCCGTCGTGGCGAGCGCGGCCGACAGCACGAAGGCCGCCAGCACGCCCACGGTCGGCGTGCGGTGCCGGGCGTGGATGCGCGCGAACCCCCTCGGCACCCACCCCTGGTCGGCCATGCCGTACAGCAAGCGGGAAGCCATGATCAGATTGAACAGCGCGGTGTTGATCACCGCAAACAGGGCCACCACGCCCATCCACGTGGGCGACACCCCCGGCACGAGGCGGCGAGCCGCGTCGATCAGCGGCGCACCCGAGGTGGCCAGCGCATCGACCGGGACCACCGACGACACCGTGACGGCCACCGCCACGTACACGAACGCAACCACGGCCATCGACCACACGATGGCGCGAGGGATCGTCCGATGCGGCTCGCGGACCTCCTCGGCGACGTTGCACATGTCCTCGAAGCCGATGTAGGCGTAGAAGGCCAGCGCGGTGGCAGCGATCCAAGCGCCGGTCGGCGAGCCCTCCGCGGGCGACCACGCCGACAGATCGGTCGCCCCCCAGTGTGGAATGCCCAGGCCGATCAGCACGAGCAAGGCACCCACCGATGCGACCGTGCACACGATGTTCAACCACGTCGCGTGGCGAATGCCCCGGTGATTCACCCAGCTGAGCACGACCAAGAAGAGCAAGGCCGTCGACCAAGGGGGCCCGACCGATCCGGGCACCACGGCGTCCAGGTACTGCGCGAAGCCGCGGCTGACCGTCGCCGTCGAGGTCACGCCGCTGGCGAGGACCAGAAACCCGACCAGGAACGCGATCGATGGCCGACCGAACGCTCGCTGGGCGAAGACCGCCTCGCCACCGGATCTCGGGTAGCGACCGGCGAGCTCCGCATACGACAGCCCCGTGGGGAGGGCCGCGACCGCGGCGCCCAGAAAGGCCGCCCAGGCTCCGTTGCCCACGATGCCCGCGATCTCGCCGATGAGCACGTAGATGCCCGCCCCGATCATCACGCCGACCCCGTAGAGGGTCAGGCGCGGCGTGTCGAGCATCCGGTAGAGTCCCGGCGAGCCGGACGCGGGTTCCGTGGGCCGATCCACGATCTTCACCCTGGCAGGCACGCCCGACGGGGCGCCCGCAAAGCCTGCACCGCACGCCCCGGCGCGCCACGACGCCACCCGTCCGCACCTTTCGCGGCCGCGACCCGCCGACGCGCGCTCGGATCGGCGGCCGTCGGTCGGCGACGCCGAGGGCCTGCTCCGGCGCGCTGCCGAGTCGGCACGGCGTGCCCTCGTCGAACCGCCGTCCCCACGAGGAGATCCCGTGCGGACAGGGTTTGGGCGTCTTGTCGGCCGGGTCCTGCCCGTCGACGAACGGCTGGGGCGGGCGCTCGCGAACCCCCGTGCGCACCACCAGGCAGGGGTGGCCCGTGCAGTTGGTGGCCAGCAGCATCGGCCCCGCATACGAGGGCGCGACCATGGCATGCACGTCGTCGAAGATGCGGGCGAAGGCCACCATCCCCTCTCGTCGCAACCGCTGCGCGGCCGCGACCCGCGGACGCGCGCTCAGATCGGCGGCCGCCGGTCGGCGACGCCGAGGGCCTGCTCCAGCGCGCTGCCGAGTCGGCACAGCGTGCCCTCGTCGAACCGCCGTCCCCACGAGGAGATCCCGTGCGGAGAGGGTTTGGGCGTCTTGTCGGCCGGGTCCTGCCCGTCGGCGAACGGCTGGGGCGAGCGCTCGCGAAACCCCGTGCGCACCACCAGGCAGGGGTGGCCCGTGCAGTTGGTGGCCAGCAGCATC
>CAZYSW010000087.1:3744-5450 GCA_964650105.1 uncultured Nannocystaceae bacterium | reverse complement strand
GGCCCCGCATACGAGGGCGCGACGATGGCGTGCACGTCGTCGAAGATGCGGGCGAAGGCCACCATCACCTCTCGTCGCAACCGCTGCGCCGACACGTAGTCGATCGCGGTGATGAATCGTGACGCGCGGAACGTGTTGGGCCACGCCTCGGCTCCCTGCCACACCAGCGCGTCATCGAGGTCGTCGAGCGTCAGGTCCTCGAACGCCGCCGCGGCCTCGACGAACAAGATGGTGAGGAGGGCGGCGTAGGGGAGGTCGGGCAGGGTGACGGGCACGGTCTGCACCCCTAGCCCCTCGAGAGCCGCGAGTGCCTGCCGATCGAGCGGATCCGCAGCGTCGCCCTCGAACGCTTCCTGCAGAACGCCGACCCGCAACGTCTGCAGGGGCATCGCGGGGTCGTAATGCAGCGGCGACGAGATCGACGACGGGTCGCCATCGTGCTGGCCCTCGATGGCCGCGAGCACCGCGAGGGTGTCCTCGGCCCTCCGGGCCAGCGGTCCGACCTTGTCGAGCGACCAACACAGCGCCATCGCGCCCGAACGCGGCACTCGCCCGAAGGTCGGGCGCAGCCCGGCGGTGCCGCAGCGCATGCTGGGCGACACGATCGATCCCAGCGTCTCGGTCCCCAACGCGAACCCGACGCAGCCGGCCGCCACCGCGGCCGCCGGACCGGCACTCGACCCGCTCGAACCCTCCTCGAGGTTCCACGGATTGCGGGTCCGGCCGCCGAACCAGATGTCGCCGTAGGCCAGGGCCCCGGTGGTCAGCTTGGCGACCAGCACCGCGTTCGCACGGGCGAGGCGCTCGACGACCGCCGCATCCGCTCGACCGGTCTGCTCGCGGTACGGGGTGGCGCCCCATGTCGTGGCGATCGCCGAGGCTTCGAACAGATCCTTGGCGCCCCACGGGATCCCGTGCAGCGGCCCGGCGTAGCGCCCTCGTGCACGCTGGCGGTCCGCCTCCTTGGCCTGCTCGAGCGCGACATCGGTGGTGAGCGTGACGACGCACTCCAACTTGGCGCCGATGGTTCGCAACCGATCGAGGTACAGCTCGGTCAGTCTCTCGCTGGTGATCTTGCGGCGCTCGATCCAGTGCGCCAGGTCGAGGACCGAGGCGAACGCGATGTCCTCGTCGTCGGGCAACGCCGTCGATCTCGACGCGAAGCGAACCGAGCGCGGACGCGAAGGGATCGGGACGCCGGGCAAGCGGGGATCGAAGACGGTGGCCGGCGCCAGCTCGTTGGGCTGCCGATGCGCCCGCAAGAGCTGGGCCCGCGCCACGAATGCGTCCAGGCTCTCGAGGAGCTGCGCACGCTCTTGGTCCGAGTACCGAACCGCGGCGATCTTCTCGGCCTCGATCAGAGTCTGGAGCGTGATGCCGTCGGCCGGTGCCGGCGCGGCGGTGCTCGCCGTGCCGTCGGGAGCCGTCGCTTCGGGAGCGCCGTCTCGCGCCACGCGACAGGCCGCGACCGCGGAGGCCATCGCCGCCAAGAACGCCCGCCGTCCGGCGGTCGACACCGAGGACGCAGCCGATCCCGTGGGTGCTGCCTTCATCGTCCCGAAGTGTCGCACGCCCCGAGCCTGGGCAGGCCATCGCAGACGTCGCGGGGGACGAGAACGCCGTCAGCGGCGCCGCCGGCCAGGCGAGAGACCGTCGGCGTATCGGGCATCGTTCACCCGTCGAGCAAGGCGTCGGCGTATCGGGCA
>CAZYSW010000087.1:0-3644 GCA_964650105.1 uncultured Nannocystaceae bacterium | reverse complement strand
CGTCGGCGTATCGGGCATCGTTCACCCGTCGAGCAAGGCGTCGGCGTATCGGGCAACGTTCGCCCGTCGAGCAAGGCGTCGGCGTATCGGGCAACGTTCGCCCGTCGAGCAGGCGTCGGCGTACCGGACATCGTTCGCCCGTCGAGCGAGACCGTCGGCGTCGGAGGGGACGCGACCGTCGCCTCGCGCCACGTCTTCGATCCCTCGCTGGATCAGCCGCCCCCGTACCGGGCCGACAACGCCGACCGCAGCACCTCGCCGACGATCTCCAAGCTCGCGGGCGAGACGTGCTCGACGGTGTCGCGGGTGGTGTGCCACGGCGCGTACTCGCGATCGATGATCAAGATCGAGGGGATCCCGGCTTCACCGAGAAAGGTGTGGTCGTCGAGGATGCCGGTGGCACCCACCTCCGGCACGAACGCATCGTACCCGTGCTCGGCCGCCGTCCCCCACACCAGATCGACGAGCTCGGCGTTCATCGACAGCGAGCCCTTCTCGATCGGGATCCGCAGGTCGCGGTCTCCGACCATGTCCAGCACGATCCCAAACTCGGCGCGCGCGAGCAGAGGCAGCTCGCCCGCCGCGATGCGCCGCGCGACCTCGCGCGATCCCATGCAGTAGCCGTTGCGTGGCGGGTGCCCCAGCTCCTCGCCGTCGAACAGCGCGACCGTGATCCCCACGTCGTCGGGGAGCTGCTCGAGCAGCAGAGGAACGAGCACCAGGATCACGGCCAGGCCGCTCGTGCCGTCGTTGGCTCCCGGCACCGGATCGCCGCGACGCGCCGGGTCGGGGTCCATCTCGGCCCAGGGGCGCGTATCGAAGTGCGTGGCGAGCACGAACCGCCGCGGCGCGTCGACCCGCCAGTGCCCGACGATCTCCACCAGCCGATGCGGCACTTCGGTGACCGGGTCGTGCGCCACGTGCTCGACGGTCTCGAGCTGCGCGCCCATCTCGACCAAACGCCGCGCCAGCGCGTCGATCGAGGATTTTCGTCGACGATCCCCCAGGCTGCGCGGCAGCGCCATCAGTCGCTGCAACTCGGCGAAAGCCGCCTCGCCGGAGAACTTGCCCGACGCATCCGCGCCTGTGTCACGCCGTGCGGCCACGGGCGAGGCCGCGAAGATCGCAGCGTCCCCGCGTGCGCAACCGCCCAGCCAGGCCCCCGCACCAAGCAGCCAAGCCCCCACACCGAGCGGCCAAGCCCCCGCACCGAGCGGCCAAGCCCCCGCACCGAACGGCCAAGCGCCCACACCGAGCAGCCGTGCGCTCCGCACCGACCCCTGACCTCCTCGGTCGACCGACAACGGCTCGAGTTTAGCAAGGGATCGGAAGCACCCCGCGAGGCGACCACCTCGACCCCACCGACACCGGCCGCCTCCCCCGACACCCGAACCTCGACCGACGTCCTGCAGCCTCGCCTGCCAGCATCGATGTTCTGGACGTTCATGGTGCGCCGAGGTGCCTCGTGAACATCCGCAGCGACGAGCACAGCAGTTTCGGAATCGACGGAGAACCTGGAACGCTTACGTGAGAGAGGCGGTGGAGCAGGGGGTCGACGTGCAGGTGGTCTCTTCGATCTCGGGCCCCTCCGCCGGTCCCTGACCATCGGCCTGAACGAGCTTCCCGCGCGCGTGCTCCGACCGCCTCGGCCGCGACGATTGCACCTCGCCGTGCGGGAAGCGTGGACCGACCCCTCGCGCGCTCCGGTTGGATGTACCTCCGGCGCGTCGTGGCCAGCCCCAGGCGGCCCGGATTTGGGCCACACCGTCCGCGACCCTGGCCGCCGCCAGAGCGGGTCGACCCTCAACCCGGCGTGATCAAAGCAGTGCCGGCCGTGGCACGTCCGGCGCACCACGAGAGCCATCGCGAAAGGGACCTTCATGGCCAAGCAGAAGAGAGCCGACCGAAGCAACGCGAACCCGATGGCGAGCGTCAGCAAGACCTTCGAAGACATCCTCAAGAGGTTCGGCAAGGGTGCGATCATGACCCTGGGCGCCGACCTGGACGAGATCCCCGCGCACGAGGCCATTTCCACCGGATCGCTCAATCTCGACCGCGCCCTGGGCATCGGGGGCGTGCCCCGGGGGAGGATCGTCGAGATCTACGGTCCCGAATCGTCGGGCAAGACCACGTTGACGCTCCACATCATCGCCGAGGCACAAAAGAGGGGGTTGCTCTGCGCGTTCATCGATGCCGAGCACGCCCTCGATCCGCTCTACGCCCGTGCTCTGGGCGTGAAGACCGAAGAGATCTTGCTGTCCCAGCCCGATCACGGCGAGCAGGCCCTGGAAATCGTGGAGATGCTGGCGCGCAGCAGCGCGATCGGTCTCGTCGTCGTCGACTCCGTCGCCGCGCTCGTCCCCAAGGCGGAGCTCGAGGGCGAGATGGGGGACCAGCACCTCGGCGTGCAGGCCCGCCTGATGAGCCAGGCGATGCGCAAGCTGGCCGCAATCGCCAACCAGACCAACACGACCATGGTCTTCATCAACCAACTTCGACACAAGATCGGTGTGCAGTTCGGCACGCCGGAGACCACGACCGGCGGCAACGCGCTCAAGTACTTCGCCAGCGTGCGGCTCGACATTCGCCGCATCGGCACGGTCAAGGATGCCGACCGCCCGGTGGCGAACCGAACCCGGGTGAAGGTGGCCAAGAACAAGTGCGCGCCCCCGTTCGCGGTGGCCGAGTTCGAGATCGCGTTCGGACGCGGGATCGATCAGGACGCGGAGATCCTCGATGCCGCCCTCGAGCGGGGAGACGTGACCAAGGCGGGCGCCTGGTTCTCCTACGGGTCGACGCGCATCGGCCAGGGGCGCGCCGCGGCGCTCGAGTGGCTGCGCACCCACGAGGACGAACGCGCTCGGCTCTTGGCGGCCCTGCGGGACGTCGTCGACCGCAAAGCGCTCCCGGAAGTCGCCGCGTGAGTCGACCGGGCGCAAACGCTCCCGTCGCGTGCGGGGTGAAACTCCCCCACCCATGACGCCGCAACCGAGGTGCGGTTGCAGGCCGGCGTGGGTTTTCGCCCCGAAAGGCGCTCGATCGTCACGTGGAGGGATTGCGGCAGTGCGGCGAGCGAGGTCGTGGAATTGCGTTTTTCCCGCTTGCCCACGATGAGCGGGCATTCCGCCGCCCCCATTTCCGCGAGCCACCGCGTGATCGCTCTTGCAGACACGCCGCGCCTCTTGCGAGACTCGCGCCTCTCCCCCCGGAGGCATGCGTGAGCAGCTACTACGTTCTCAAGATCCAGTACGTCAACCGGCCGCCGGAGACGCGCAACATCAGCGGACCGAGGACGACGCTCGGTCGCGAGACCGGTGACATCGTCCTCAACGATCCACAGACATCGGGACGCCACGCCGAGATCCTTTTTCAGGGCGGTCAGGTACGGGTGCGAGACGTCGGCAGCACCAACGGCACTTGGTTCAACGGACAGCGACTGACCGAGTTCGTGCTCGAACCGGGGCAGTGGTTCCAAGTCGGGCAGACCACGTTGCAGCTCATGGCGGTGCACGGCGAGCAACCGGCCTCGCCTGCCAAGACCGTGATGGCCATGGGGGCTCCGCCTCCTGCCGGTCGTCCCGCCGCTGCGGGTGGACCCCCGCCCGGATGGGGGGCTCCCGCTGCATCGACACCGCAAGCGCCCG
>CAZYSW010000086.1:13592-15349 GCA_964650105.1 uncultured Nannocystaceae bacterium | reverse complement strand
TGGAGTATTGCGGGGCATGGGCGGCCAAGGCCTATGCGGCCGCCGATCTCCCCGACGTGACGCGCTGGTGCGTCGACCGCTGGGCGGCGATGCTCCCCGGTACGCGCATTCAGTTGATCCGCAACGACGGCACGCGGGCGTCCGGACCGTTCACGCTGTACGTGGGTTGGTCGGGGCCCCGTCCGGGCCTGGTCGAGGTGAGGCTGTCCCGGTACGAGGACGTGGAGGCGATCGATGGGCCGGCGATCGTGGAGGCGCTTCGCGCCGGGGAGCCGCCGCCGATCGGGACGGTTCCCGATCGACCGGTGGTGCTGGTCTGCACCAACGGCAAGCGGGATCGCTGCTGCGCCAAGTGGGGGACGGCGGTGTACGAGCGCGTGCGCGAGGATCCGCGGGTCATCGGGTGGCAAACCACGCACCTGGGCGGACATCGGTTCGCCGCGACGCTCGTGGTGCTCCCCGAGGGGCTGTGTTACGGCCGCATGGAGGCGGAGGACGTGGAGCCACTGCTGACCGCGCACGTCGGGCGCGAGATCTGGCTCGAGCGTTTTCGCGGTCGGACGTGGCTACCCAGCGCGGCCCAGGCCGCCGAGCAGTTCTTGCGGCTCGAGCTGGGCGATCGGGACCTGGGGACGATCGGGCTGCGCTCCATCGAGCCGCTCGATCCGGATGCCGCGCTGGAACGCTGGCGGGTCGTGCTCGACTCGCCCGCCGGGCTCTATGGGCTGGACGTGGCGCGACGCGTCGACGATGCGACGGCGCCCCCGAGCTGCGGCGAGGAGCCGTCGCCGCTGACTCGCTGGGTCGCCGATCGCATCGCGCCCGTCGAGTGACGACCGGACGCATCGATCTGGCATATGATGTGCGGATGTCGATCCGAGGGCCGTGGCTCGCCGTGGTGTTGATGGTCGGTTGCGGAGGTGGCCCCGGCGGAGACGGATCGGTGTCGGGGGATCCCACGAGCGCGGGGTCGAGCGCGTCGACCGGTGAAAGCAGCGACGACGGCGGGACCGATGCGGGATCCGACGCGACGGCGTCGGGATCGATCGACGAAGGCTCGAGCTCGGCGAGCGAAACCGACGCGAGCGCATCGGATACGCACGACGACACCGACGACACGGTGGGCGGTGCGGGTGGACCGGTGGAACTCTACCGCGGGCCGGTCGGCGACGCGGTCGTGCCCGGGTGGGATCCGGAAGCGCCACGACCTCTGGTCATGATGGGCCGGCAGGGGCAGACGTGGTCGGCGACGTTGGCCCAGATCGGCGCCGACGGATCGTTGTCGCAGAACCTGGCCGAGGAAATCGTGGTGTGGGGGTGGGAGGTGCCGCCGCCCGTGCTCTTCGACGGGCAGGTCGGAGGATCGATCGCCGGGTGGAGCGCGGATGCGCCCCGGCCGGTGGTGATGCTCGGGTACAGCGAGGCGCAGCACGTGTGGTGGTCGACGCTGGCCAGCATCGGGCCCGGAGGAGAGCTGGGGGACAACGTTTCGGATCGCCTCGTCGTTTGGGGATGGACACCGGCCGACCTCGGCGCGCCGCACGAGATCTACGCCGGGCCGTTGGATGCGAGTGCGGTCATCCCCGGCTGGTCGTCGAGCGATCCCGATCCGCTGGTGATGCTGGGGCGTCTGACCGGCGTGGACACCTGGCAGGCCACGCTGGCCAGCATCGACGCCGATGGCGTGCTGGGGGACAACCTCGCCGAAGAGCTGGTGGTCTGGGGCTGGTGAAAAACGTCGCCCGCCGAACCGCGGC
>CAZYSW010000086.1:4841-13582 GCA_964650105.1 uncultured Nannocystaceae bacterium | reverse complement strand
CGCGGCAGTTGGCCGGGGTGGGCTCAGATGGCGACGCGACGGAGCTCTTGGTGGAGCGCCTCCGGTGAGCATCCGTGGGCGCGCACGACGGACCGAAGAACGAACCCGGCTTCCTTTTCCAGCAAGACGGCCTGGCGGTGTCGCTCTTGCAGGACGGGGTTGTCGGGATCCTCTTCGAGGAGGTTCCCGGCGACCTTGACCGAGCGTCGGGCTGCGATCCACGCCGCGAGTTCCCGGACGACGGGCTCTGGGAGCGATGACATGCTCTCGATCGTAGCCCCGCGTGCTCGTGCGTCGAGGGCTCGATGCGTACGGTCGACTGCACCGTGGTCATCGACCGAACGAATCGTCGAGTCGGTGTCTCCGTAGCGAGCGTCATGACGTCGCGATCACCTCGTGCATCGAATCGCCGTCGGGTGGACGACGAGAATTTCGCGGCGGCCGGGGATGCGGGTGTGACCGTGCGCCGCCTGCCCGTCGGCCCGGGCGGGTCGCGAGCCCCTCGCCCGCGCCGCGCAGCCGCCGCTCGACGGGTTGGATCCAGGGGTGATCTCGAGAGGGACGGAGAGCCTCTGGATCCGGACCAGCTCGAAGCTGGTGTTGGAGACGTTCGAGGGAGACTTCGAGGTGACCACCGTCAAGATTGGAGCCGTGGCTCCGAATGCACCACGGCGAACGATCTGGGGCCTCGTGCTCACGCCCCGAGAGGTGTCGGTCGACGCGGACCTGCTCGAGCGGCGTACGAAGCGACGGATGTACGCGCATCTCTGATCCCGAGGAGGGGACGACCTCGAAGAAGCCCGGGCTCGGCCACGCAGGTGCGTCGGTCGTCGACTCGAGCGCCCCGAGCGACGACGGCGTCGGTGTGTTCGAGGTGCTCGCACCCGTTCGAAGGCGACGCACCGGTCACACGGACTCACTGGCTCGGGCGTGTCGGATCCATGGGTAGGCACGGGTTGCCCGCGTCGGTCGAGGGGGCGGGGGACGTGCGCGGGCGGCTCGGCTACCATGCGAGGGGCCGGTGGTCGATTTCAGGAAGCTGGTCCGTCTGCTCGGGTGGTGCGGTGGGGTCATCGTCGGTTGTGGGCCCTCGGAGATCGCGACCCTCGGTGGGGACGGTTCGACGTCCACCGGCCCCGACGAGGTCGCGTCGAGCGATGCCGGCACGACCGTGGACGAAAGCGTCTTCGGCCCCGACGAGCAACTGTGTGTCGATCTGTGTCTGTCGATCGCGGGCTCTGCGTGCGCGCGGGCCGACGAGACGTGCTTCGGTTGGTGCATGAGGCGGCTCGAGCACGCGGGGGCGTGCGCGGAGGCGCTGCAGGCGGTGATCGCCTGCGAGGCCGTGCAGTCGCTGGATGCGACCTGTCGTGCGCCCGCGGGGTGCGAGGCCGAGTACAAGACCTGGGATTTCTGTCGGGGCACCTGCTCGGCGGGCAGCGGCTGGGCCAGCGGCAGCCAGACCACGTGCGCGTGGTCGGCCGAGGATTGCTACGGGCACGAGCTCGAGACGACTTGCTACACGGGGGGCGAGAACTCGGCGTGCATATGCTTTGCGGACGACGAGCTGTTGGCGACGTGCAAGATGGGCTACGGGATCCAGCCCTTCTCGGGGTGCGATGCACTGTCGATCTTCACCACGTGCTGCCGTGATCTCTACGAGGAGGTGCTGTTTCGGTGATCCGACGGGGTTCGATCGCGCTGGCGCTGGCGGCGGTCGTGGGGTGCGGTGGCGGTGAGGCTGTCGTGGGCACGACCGACGACGGGTCGACCAGCACCGGCACCGCAGGTGCGTCTTCGGGGGCCGCGGGCCAGCCGTGCCCGTTGGTGGGGGCTTACGTCGATTGCACCCTCGACGGCGAGGCGGGACGGAAATACTGCGACGTGATCGACGGCTCGATGCAGTGGGGGCCGTGTTTGCCCGACCGCGCCTGCGAGCTCGTCGATTCGCCCGGCCCGTGCTCGTACTGCGCGTTGATCGACGGGGTGCCGACACTGGTCTCGGAGACCGACTGCGGCGACACCTTCGGGGATCCCGAATGTCCCGAATGCCACCCCGCCGAGGAGTGCGCGTGCGCGGACGCTTGCTGGTGTCAGTGCCCCGGTGGATCGGGCCGAGGGGTGACGTGCCCCGATGGCACCGAGCTGTGCTCGAACGACGAGTACCCGTGCTGCGAGCACGGCGGGTTGTGCCAGTTCACGTGCGACGTGTGGGCGCAGGACTGCGAGGCCGGCGAAAAGTGCATGCCGTGGGGATCGCAGGAGGAGGGGCGGTGGAAAGGTTCGGCTTGCGTTCCCGTCGCTCCCGATCCGAAGGGCATCGGTGAGGCGTGCACCGCGGCCATGGGAGGCTTCGGCGGGGCGGACGATTGCGGTCCGGGGGCGATGTGCTGGGGCGTCGACCAGTCCACCGACCAGGGTTGGTGCGCCGCGCTGTGCACGGGTGACGAGAACGCGCCGATGTGTCCCGACACCACGACCGATTGCGTTCGTCTGGACGGGGTCGTGAACGTGTGTGCGCCCGCGTGCGACCCGCTCGTGCAGGACTGTCCGGCGGGCAACGTCTGCGTCGCGAACGTGACGCGCAAGTTCGTGTGCGCGGCCGATCTCTCCGGACCCGACGGATTCATCAGCGACACCTGTCGGTCGTGGACCGGTTGCAAACCCGGGTTGGCGTGCGTCGACGGCGAGAAGGTGGTCGCGTGCCACGGTCCCGACTGCTGTGCACCGTACTGCAGCGTCGCCGCGCAGGATTGTCCGACGCCCCTGATCGAGGTGGGAGCGACCTGCGTCCCCTATCCGTCCGGCGTGCCACAGCCCGGCTACGAAGACGTGGGCGTCTGCATGTTTCCATGAGCCGGGGGCCACAGGCCCCATCCACCCCTCGTGCACCCGAGCCGCGCGGAGACCGTCTCTGGGGTGCGAGCGGTCGAGGTCGGCGAGGTGAACGGTCGCGATGGCCCGCGCCGGGTTCGAACGAGGGGGGACCGCCGGCGACGGAGGGGCGGAGGCGACCGCAAAGTGCGCTGGGTGTCCTCGACGGGGGATCGGCGCGGGCCGTGGCCCCAAGGAGGACGAGCCCTCCGCCGTCGCGCGACACCGTCGAGCGTGAGCCTCCTGCGGCGGTCCGGTGCTTTACTCGGGGCGAGGGCCCGTCGATGATTCCCGCCGTCATGCCTGGGCGGATCAAGTCGCTCATCGACGCGGTCATGGAGCGACGCGCCGGCAAGAACGAAGCGCTGCGACATTTCGTTCGCTCGCACCTCATCCTCAAAGGGATCAACCCCGATCGCTACGACGAGAGCTCTCCGGACGATCCGGAGATCATCTCGCGTCTCGAAGCCATGCTCGAGGAGTACAAGTGATGCCGATTCGAGTTGCCCACTCGCAAAATCCCGACGTGCAGGCGTGTGTGAACGAGCTGGCGGCGACGCTGGGAACCGACCCGCGTCTGGTGCTGTTCTTCGCGTCCCCGCGCTACGATGCGCCGGCGCTCGCCTCGGCCATGCATCGAGCGTTCGACGGCGCCCACACGATCGGGTGCTCGACGGCGGGCGAGCTGGTCACCGGCAAGGCGCTGGAAGGATCGGTGGTCGCGATGTCCTTCCCCGACGACGTGGTGGGCGAGGTGTCGGTCGCGCTCGCTACGGGCGTATCGACGGATCCTCGCGCGGCGGTCGACGGCGCGCTCGAGCGGTTCGAGGCGGAGCTGGGCACGTCGCCCCGAGCGTGGTCGCGGGAGGAGTACGTGGGGTTCGTCCTCACCGACGGGCTCAGCGTCGCCGAGGAGAGCGTCATGGATCGCCTCGGTGATGCGACGAACGTCGCGTTCATCGGTGGCTCCGCGGGGGACGAGCTGCGCTTCGAGCGGACCTGGGGATACGCGGACGGCCAGGCCGCCTCCGATGCGGTGGTGCTGGCGCTGTTTCGTTGCAAGCGGCCGTTTCAATTCGTCAAGACCCAGAGCTTCTCGACCACGGGGCAGACCCTGACCGCGACGAAAGTCGACGTGGCCCGGCGCACCGTCCACGAGTTCGACGACAAGCCGGCCGCACGAGCGTACGCGGACGCGCTGGGGGTGAGCGTCTCGGAGCTGCCCGGGCGCTTTCAGCGGAATCCGCTGGGGCTGATGGTGTCGGAGACCGAGCCCTTCGTTCGCAGCCCCCAGCAGATCAAGGATCAGGCCGTGGTCTTCTACTGCAAGGTGGAGGAGGGCATGGAGCTGAGCGTGCTCGAGAGCGGGGACATCGTCGCGGACACGCGAGCCGCCCTCGCGCGCGAGCTGGGCGACTTGTCGAAGGTGCAGGGCCTGGTCAATTTCCACTGCATCTTGCGGACGCTGCAGTTGAAGAGCAACGGGACGATGGACGCCTACGCCGACCTGTTCTCGGGTGTCCCGATGATCGGCTTTTCCACCTACGGGGAATCCTTCGTGGGGCACATCAACCAGACGTCCACGATCCTCGCCATCCGGTGATGGAGGGCTCGGTGAGGTATGCCGCTGCGATCGGCCTCGCCTTGGTGAGCCTGGGGTCGTGCAAGCGCGAGGGGGGATCTCCTTCGCCGCCCGAACGGGTGTCGGTCGCGGAGGCGTCGGGGGAGCGGGAGGCGGCGTCGACCGGGGCGAGCGACGACCCGGCGACCGCGGCCATCCCGTCCGAGGCGGAGGTGGAGCCTCCGTGGCGAGAGCAGGACTGGCCCCGCATCGCGGCCGTGCAGCCGCTGGTGCGCGCCTCGGCAGCGCAGTACGGGATCGACCCACACCTGATCAACGCGATCATCTGGCACGAGAGCAAGTTT
The DNA here is from genome assembly GCA_964650105.1 of uncultured Nannocystaceae bacterium. Lineage (GTDB taxonomy): Bacteria > Myxococcota_A > Polyangia > Nannocystales > Nannocystaceae > CAZYSW01. The sequence goes on along the minus strand of CAZYSW010000086.1, from coordinate 8,782 downwards.
CACCCCGAGGTGACGGGGCCCGGTGGCTCGGCGGGGCTCATGCAGCTCATGCCGGGCACGTCCAAGGCGCTGGCCAAGAGGCTCGGGCGACCGCATCGGCCCTACGATCCCGAGTTCAACGTGGAGGTCGGGACCTATCTCCTGGCGCGATTGCTCGAGAAGTTCGACGGCGACGAGCGGCTGGCGTTGGCCGGCTATGGCCTGGGAAGCGGTCGCGTGCGCAGCCTTCTCGCCGCCGGTGAGCCGCTGCCGGAGCGGACCGAGCGCTTCATCGCCAAGGTCCAGCGCTGGCGTCGGGCTTTCGCGCAGGCCGATGCCGAGCGGTCGCAGCCGCGAGACGCCGCGCGTCGGACCGACGGTTGACGCGATCTCGAGTCGTCGAGGACTCGCCTGCCGAGCGGCGTGCGCGTCGAGCCGGTGGGCGATGATCGCCGACGATGCTGCGGTGCGATGCTCGATCGGGATGAGCCGGGGCTATCGCTGTTGGGAGCGGACGCGCTGGGAGTCGTCGTGGGCGGAACGGCGGTCGCGCTGGGGCACAGCTATCCGAAGGGCACGACGGCGTTGCGCAGCTACTGCACGCGCTGCGGCATGATGACGTTTCGCGTGTACGAACATGCGTGGCTGGGAGCGCGTCGCGAATCGAGCACCGAGTCCACCATTCTCACGCGCGTGCTCGCCCTCCCGCCCAAGGATCACGAGCACGCCTGGGTCGAGCCGTGGGCACACGTGTTTCCCACCTACGCCAGCGAGAGTGCGCCCGAACCCGGCACGCCGGAGGCCTGGAGAAACAGCGTGCTCCAAACACGCCTTCGAGAGCTCGACGTGCTCGCCGAATCGCCTCACGCCATCGCGGTGCTCGACGCGGCCATGCAGCAAGACGCCGAACGTACCCGCGAGTTCGTCGTGCGCCTGCTGGACTTCGAACGTCACTATCCGATCGGGGTGGTGTGACTGCTCGATCGCGACGAAGACTGGCCCGCACGGTTCGAGGCGGTCGAGAACTTCGATCGCGCCTATCACTGCGAATGGCAACCGATGTCGCTGCGCTGCACGCTCACGACGGGTGGCCGCCCCGAGGTGGTGCTCCAACACGCTGCCGCCGAGGGTCGCACCGAGGTGGGCGAGTCCTACTGGCGAACCTGGTCACCGTGAACCCGGCGCGTACCGACACCGCGCGGTCACGCCGATGGCACGGCTCCGACCCCTGGTCGTCGTCCGGCCCAGCTTCCGCGGCGTTCAGAGCTTTTCGAGCTCGGTGTTGTACTTGACGATCTTGGCGTCGGGGAGCACCTGGCGGATCTGGGGCTCCACGGCCTTGGCGTCACCCACGATGACGACGTGGGGAATCGGGTGGATGTACTTGCGTGCGACGTCCTTGACGTCGGCCGGCGTAACGCTGGCCAGGCGATCGCGGTAGCCGTCCCAGTAGTCGGGGGGCAAGTTGTAGATGAGGGCCTCGCGAACCTTGCTGGCGATCTGGTCGGCGGTCTCGAGCTGGAGCGGGACCTGGCCGATCAGCTTCTGCACGGCGCGGTCGACCTCCTCGGCCGAGGGCTCCTCGTTGCGCATCCGCTTGATGTGCCCGAACACCGCGGCCAAGAGCTGCCCCGTGGTGTCGCTGCGGGTGCGGGTCGTGATGTAGAAGGTGCCGGGCGCCTGTCCCTCGCTCAGCCGCGAGTAGATGCCGTAGGTGAGCCCCTTCTCCTCGCGAACGTCCCGGAACAGACGTCCGTTGGCATCGTCGCCCAGGATCGCGTTGGCGACCAGCATCTTCTCCCAGTCGGGGTGATTACGCGCCAGCGCGAGGTTGCCGATGACGAGCTCGGACTGGGCGGAGGCGGGCCGGTCGACGAGGTGGATCGTCAGCTCCTTGGGGAGGGTGTAGTCCTTGTACTTGTTGAGCGGGTTCTCCGGCAGCGCGTTCTTGTTGATGGGCTTCCACTTGCCGAACGCTCGCTTCACGATGGGCTCGGCCTCGGCCTTGGAGATGTCGCCCGTCAGCACCAAGAAGGCGTTGTTGGCCCGGAAGAACGTGTCGTGAAACTTCTGGAGGTCTTCGACGGTGACGGCGTCGATCTTCTCCGGAGTGGGGAAGGGGCGTCCGTAGGGGTGGCCCTTCGGATACGCCACCTCGTCGAACAGGACCGAGGCGAGTTGCCCGGGGTTGGACTTGGCGAAGCCCAGTGCCGTCTTGGCTTGTTGCTTGATCTTGGCCAGCGCCTCCTCGGGGAACGCCGGATTCATGACCTCGTCGGCCATCAGGGTGAGGGCCAGCTTGAGATCCTTGTCGAGGACCTGCGAGTGCACGAAGGAGGCATGGATGCCGGCGGACGCACCCAGCACTCCGCCGACGAACTCGATCGCCTCGTCGATCTTGGCCTTGCTCCGCGTCTTGGTGCCCTCGGCCAGCATGGACGCGGTGAACTCGGCGACGAACTCGGAGTCCATCTCGCCGGCGCGCACCACCAAGAGCGCGCGGACGATGGGCACCTCCTGGTTTTGGACCAGGTACACCGTGAGCCCGTTGGAGAGCCTGAAGGTCTCGGCGTCGGGGAAGTCGATGGGCTTGGCCGGGCCCGCGGGCGGCGGATCGGGATACTCGCGCGTCGCCTCGGCGGTCGTTGTGGGCGTGGAACTCGGCGCGGGGGCGGGCGTGTCGGGGACGACCGTCTCCACGGCGTCGTTCTTCTTGCACGCGGCGCTCAGGCCGACCGCGAGGGCGCACACCGGTGCCCAGCGACGAAGCCGGCGAGCGATGCGAAGGCGGGACCGACGACGGAGGGACGCACCGGAGGTGTCGGGCGCTCGGGTCGAGGCAGCGATGGTTTCGAGCTTGTCGGCGTTCATGGCGAGACCTCGTTGGCGCTCAGCGCTTGGGTGCGATCTCCAGGACCATCCACTTGTCGGTGAGGTACTGGCCGGCCACGCGCTTGATGTCGGCGAGCGTGACGGCCCGATACTTCTCGAGATCGGTGAGGACGTAGGTCGGGTCGTCGTAGAAGAGCGCACCCTGGGCGATGAGCTCGGCCCGGCCGTTGTTGGTAGCCAGCGAGCTCATGGTGTCCACGAGGAGCTGGTTTTTGGCCTTGTCGAGCTCCTTGCGCGAGATGCCCTTCTTCTTGACGTTCTCGACCTCCTCGAGCACCACCTTCTCGATCTGTTCGAAGGTGACGCCCTGAACGGGAATGAACGCGCCCAGGGCCGCGCCCGCATCGCGTCCACCCCCCAAGAACGAGGGCATGGGCACGGCGGTGACGACGAGCTTCTTCTCGTCCTTGAGGATCCGGGTAATGCGACCCGAGTCACCGCGCAAGAGCGTGTTCATGAGGAGCTCGACGGCATGACGGTCGGCGTGGTCCTCGGGGACCGTCTTCCACCCGACGAGGTACAGCGGCTGCTGGGCGAGCGGATCCTCGACGCGCTCTTCGATCCTGGTCTGGGTGTGATCGACCGGCCCGAACGGCTCGCGATCCTTGCCGCGGGGAATGTCTCCGAAGTACTGCTGGACCTGATCGCGGACGGTGGCGAAGTCCACATCGCCCACGATCGACAGCACGGCGTTGTTCGGGACGTAGTAGGTGTCGAAGAAGGCCTTGACGTCCTCGGTCTCGGCCGCCGCGAGGTCCTCGTCGCTGCCGATGACGAGGTGCCCGTAGCCGGTCCCCTTCCACGCTTCGGCGAAGAACTGCAACAGCGCGCCCGTGTACGGAACGTTGTCGATCCGCATGGCCTTTTCCTCCTGGACGGCCTTGCGCTGATTCTCGAAGTTCTCGTCGGTGACCTCGAGCGAGCGCATGCGGTCGGACTCCAGCCACAGCACGCGCTCGAGATAGTGGCTGGGCACCACGTTGAAGTACTGGGTCACGTCGGCCGTGGTGAAGGCGTTGAGGTCGCCCCCCACCGACAGCACGTAATCGAAGTGGCCGCCCTCGGGTACG
>CAZYSW010000086.1:0-4831 GCA_964650105.1 uncultured Nannocystaceae bacterium | reverse complement strand
GCTCGAACAGGTGGGCAAACCCCGTGCGGCCCTCCTTCTCGTCGCGCGACCCGACGTTGTAGGCCACGTGGACGGCGACCACCGGCGTGGAGTGGTCCTCGAGCACGTAGACGCGCAGGCCGTTGTCCAGCGTGAAGGACCGGACCTGCATCGTCACGCCCGACGCCGACGCGGTGTACGTCTTGATGCCGTCGGCCGAAGTCGTCACCGAGGCGCTGCCCTTGCGAGCGTTCTCGCCGGCGGGCGTCTTGGCGGCCTGGTCGGTCTTCTTGGCGCTTTCGGCCTTCGCCGAGAGCTCGGCGGGGGCGGCCGAGGCCACGCCGACCGACGTCGCGACGAAGCCACACAGGGCGCCGACGAGCGCCAAAGAACGCAGGGATCGATGCTCGGGCATGCGTGGATCTCCTCGTGAGCCGCGGAAGCGGCGCGAACGTAGCACAGTCGGCGTTCGCCGGTAGTCCGGCGCCGACCCGGCGAGCAGGCACCGTTTCGTCACGTTCTCGGCCTCGACCTCGCCCCCGCGCCGCCGCGCCTGTCGGTCGACGGGGCGTCGGCATGCTCGCCGAAGGTGCCGACCGAGGGGCCGGCGGTGGGCTCGTCGACGCCGGCGTCGCTTCAGGAACGCGAGTCGAACTTGGTTCCGAAGGTGCCGGAGTGTTCGGCGGGCGCGTGGCGCGTTGGGGGCGGTTGGTTGCGGGTGAGCATCGCGATGGCGCGCTGTGCGTGCTCGATGCCGCCCGCCCACTGAATGCCGTTGGCCAGGCGCAGCGCTTCTTCGCAACAGCGGCGCGCTTCCGCCAGTCGCCCCCGCGCCGCGCGAGCCCGCGCACGCTCGATGAGGAGCTCGGCGGTGGTGAGGCGATCGCCGAAGTGACGGGCCTCGTCGAGCGCTCGGGCCAGGTGTTGCTCGGCGAGGGCGAGCTGCCGGAGGTCGCGGAGCACCCAGGCCATCTGCGCGTGCGAGCGCATGATGCCGAGCCGGTCCTCGTGTCGCTCGGCCTGAAACAGCGCGTGCTCGCACCACCGGCGAGCCCCCGTGAGATCCCCGGCCAAGCGGCAGTAGTCGCCGATCTTCAGGAGATAGCGCCACAGGTCGAGGTCACTGGTGGTGCGAGGGCCCTCGCCGAGGGTGAACATGTCCAGCCCCTCTTCGAGCTCCTGGATGGCGCGGGTGTAGTCTTCCTTCTCGGCGTACACCCGCCCGATGAGCGCGTAGATGCGAACCATGGCCGAGCGATCGCCGACGGCGAAGGCGGCGGCCAGGGCCTTCTTGAGGGACTCGAGGGCGTCGTCGTGTCGCGCGATGCGGGCGAGGTGCTCGCCAGCGGCCAACAACAGCTCGATCTCCGCCTCGGGGTTCACCCCGCGGCGCAGCCGGTCGGTGAGCAGATCCACGATCATGGCGGCCTGATCGGCACTGCGAACCACTCGCGCCAAATTCTGCAGGATCGAGATCTCGGCCGCGTCACGCTCGCGACCGGGCGGCAAGGCGCTGGAGGCCTTGAGTGCCGCGCGGAAGAAGTCCACCGCCGAGTCGTCGTCGAAGCGCCGCTCCGCGCGTCGGGCCGCTTCCTGGAGCGCCGGCAAGGCCTCCGGCGACCCCGCGCGCACCAGGTGGACCGCACGGACGATGGTCGAAGCCCGCGCCAGCGCCCAGGTACGCGCACAGATGGCGTGGAGCCTCCGCCGCTGGTCGGGCGGCACCCGTCCGTGCACCACCTCGTGGAGGATGGCGTGCGAGAACGCTCGCTCCCCCTTGCCGATCACCACCAGCAGGCCCTCCACGTGCAGCCGGGCCAGCGACTCGTCGAACGCCGCCCGCAGCACGTCGCCTTGCCCTTCGGCTTCGAAGAGCTCCACCAGGTCCTGCTCGAGGAAGCGCTCGCCGAGGATCGAGGCGAGCTCCAGCACGTGGCGGCACGAACCGTCCAGGCCATCCAGCCGCGTCGCGAGCAGCTCTTCGGCGCTGGCGCTGCCGGGCGCCTGCACGCCCATCGCCAAGAGGCGAAGGTGGCTCTCGAGACAAAACGGCGTGAGCGGGGCCACCTCGGCCAGCGCTTCGGGCAGGCTGGACGAAGGGCTCACGTCCCGGATGACCTGCTCGGCGAGTTGCCGCACCACCTCGGGGCCGAGCGGCTCCAGCGGCTCGACGATCCCGCCGAGCCAGTCGATGTCGTCTTCGGCGGTGATGGCCAACACGCAGACTGGCACGTTGACCTGCGAGGCGCACAGGCGCCGGACGATCTCGCGCGAGGCGTGGTCGTACTGATCGATGTCGTCGAAGATCAAGAGAAGTGGCTGCCCTCGACCGCCGCTGAGCATCGCCTGCACCGAAGAGGCGAAGCACTCCCGACGCCGCACCCCGTACTCGACGTCGAACGCGGGTCCTTGCAGCTCGAACAGCTCGGCCAGGCCGGGCAGCTCCTCGAAGGCGAGGCCCGAGAGGTTGGCGACGCGGCCCAGGTCCTGCGTCGTGCCCTTGAAGCGGTCGAACCCCAAGAGCTGGGCCACCATGCACTGGATGGGCCAAAGCGGGCTGCGGGCCCCGCTGGGATCGTGCCCGACGTAGTACGCACGCCACCCCATCGACTCCGCCAGCGAGGCGATCTCGTCGCCCATTCGCGTCTTGCCGATCCCGCGCGGCCCGGTGAGCACCCGGACGCGCACGCCCTGCGTCGGTCGAGACAGCACCGTCTTGGCCCGCTCGAACACGTGCTCGCGCCCCGCCAGCGGCAAGGGGAAGCTCCGCACCACGACCTCCGCGGTGGGGGCCGCCCCCAGCGGACGCGGCGGGAGCAGGCCCGATCCGCGCGGGGAGGACCGCCGACGCACGGCCGACGCCGGCTGCGGCGACGGCTTTCCGCACGACGGACAGAAGCGATGGTCCGCACGGACGCTGGCGCCACAGCGCTTGCACTGCATGGTGTCGAGCGCCGGGGTGCTGGTCGTCGCGATGAGGTCCTCGCGGAACTCCGCGGCCGAAGCATGTCGGGCATCGGGATCCTTGGCCAGCGCGCGCAGGCACACGGCCTCGAGCGGGTCGGGCGGGATGCCGAGCAGCTTGCTGGGCGGGACCGGTTGCTCGTGCAAGTGCTTGTGGAGGATCTCGACCGCGGACGTGCTCTCGAACGGGGGACGCCCGGTGAGCATCTGATACAGGATCACACCGACGGAGTAGAGATCCGAGCGCGCGTCGAGCTTGCGCCCCCGCGCCTGCTCGGGCGACATGTACTCGGGCGTTCCGCACACCATCCCCTGGCTGGTCAGCCCCGAGCCCGCTTGGGCCTGATCCTCCATGAGCTTGGCGATGCCGAAGTCGAGGACCTTGGCCAGCTCACCGTGGGTGCGAAGCTGCTGGACGAGGATGTTCTCCGGCTTGAGGTCGCGGTGGAGGATCCCCAGACCGTGCGACTCGGTGAGCGCGGCCAGGATCTGAAGGGTGAGATCGATGATGCGATCGCGCGCCAGCGGGTGCTGCTGGGCGATGATCTGCTCGAGCGACAGCCCCTGGATGTACTCCATCACGATGTACGTGACGCCGTCCGGGGAGCGCCCGTAGTCCACGACGGAGACGCAGTTGGGATGGTTGAGGCTGGCGGCGTTGTGCGCCTCGCTGGCGAACCGGGCGTGGCTCGCCTCGTCGTTCATCAAGTGCGGCGCCAGGATCTTGGCGGCGAACGGTTTGCCGAGGGCGAGCTGCTTGGCCTTGTACACGCGGCCCATGGCGCCCTCGCCGATGAGCTCCTCGAGCTCGTACTTGTCGGCGAGCACCATGCCCAGGTAGGGATCGCCCGCGTTCGCCTCGATCGAGGCGAGATCGTTCCCGCACGTGGGGCAGTACCTCGACTGGGCACCCGCGCGGGTACGGCACGAGGGGCAGAGCTTGTAGGATGCGCTGAGCAAAAGCGACCCCGGCAGCGGTCGACGGCCATCGCATCATCCCACACGATCTGCGTGCCGGACACGAAACCCGCGGTTGCGTCGCAGCCGCGGGACGGTGTTCCGACAGCCGGAACGGGCGGACTGCGTGCTCGCGCCCGCGGCTGGCGCAGACGCCGTTCGCAGGCCTGCGGCATTCCCGCGGCTCGCGTATGCCCGCCCTGCACCCCGCCGCGTCGGCCCCGCAAGGGGCGCCCCGGGGGGCCCGTCTCCGCGTACGCCGGACCCCGGCGATCCGCAGCGAGCGCGCATTGACACGGCTCGCGAGCGCACCCTATAAAGCCGCGCGTTTAGCGGGGGCTACGGGTCCTGCTCACGCGACCCCTGATGGGGCGTCGGCAAGTGGATTAAGCCATCGGGTTTTGGTCCCGACATTCGTAGGTTCGAATCCTACCGCCCCAGCCACAAGGAGCCTCGACCTCCGAGCGCCACGCCCTCGACAACCTACCGAAGACGTCCCGTGGGCGATGGCGCCCCGGGACCGAGGGTGGTCGCCGAAGGTCGCTTCTTCCGGAGCCGGTTCGTGAACAAGACGCTCACCATCTTCGGCGGCAACTCCAACCCCCAGCTCACCCTGGATGTGGCCAACTACGTCGGGACGCCCGTGGGCGACGCTCGGGTCGAGCGGTTCTCGGACGGCGAGATCTTCGTCGAAATCGGCGAGAACGTGCGCAATGTCAACTGCTTCATCCTGCAGTCGACGTGCAGCCCGCCCAACCGGAACCTGATGGAGCTGCTGATCATGGTCGATGCGCTCAAGCGCGCCAGCGCCGGCAGCATCGTCGCCGTGATGCCGTACTTCGGGTACGCGCGCCAGGACCGGAAGGTGAAGCCGCGCACGCCCATCTCGGCCAAGCTGGTCGCCGACCTCCTGACGGCGGCAGGGGCGACC
>CAZYSW010000085.1:5304-15364 GCA_964650105.1 uncultured Nannocystaceae bacterium | reverse complement strand
ACGTAGGCCCGAGATGTAGAAGTCCCGTCCCAGCATCAACACCACCAGCCACGGCGGCAGCAGCCCGACGTACACCAGATAGACCATGACGGACATGGCCATCAGCTTGTCGGCGAGGGGATCCATGAACTTGCCGAACACCGTCACCAGCCCCTGCCGCCTGGCCAGCCATCCGTCCGCGATGTCGAGCCCGCTGGCGACCGCGAACAGCATGGCCGCGATGAAGTTGCGTACCGGATCGGTCGGATCGATGAGCCACAGCACCGGCGGGATCAGAAACAGGCGCGAGATCGTGATCAGGTTGGGGAGATTGAGGATCTCCCGCTTGAACGCTTCGTAGCCTCGGCGCTTGGCGTTCAACCTGCCGCGCTCCCCGACGGCTCGTAGCCCGCCGCGGTCCCGGCGGACGCGTGCGGTGGCTCGGCGCGCCGCAGCGACGGCGTGGTCGCGCTCGGAAGACTGACCAGCACCGCGCCCTCGCCTTCGCAAAGCAAAAAGGGCGTGCCCGGCTGCATGTGGGGGACGACGTTGCCGACCCAACCCACGAAGCCCGCCGCGTGGATGCGATAGGGGCGTTCGGGGAGGATCTTGACCGCCACCAGCTCACCGTCCACGCGCAGGGCGACCTTGCCCTCCCCGGCCACCCGCACCAGCGAGATCCCGCCGAAGCGGCGCGAGCCGGGCAAGAGCCCGACGTCCCACATCAGCGTCGCCTCCAGCGCCCACAAGAACCCCTCGACGAAGAAGCAGAGATCGCGTTGCAGCTCGAGGACGTGAAACGTCTCGCGCTCGCGCGACAGCACCAGGTGCCCCTGCCCCTCGAGCGACACCAGTCGACGAAACACCTCGGGGACCGCCCGACCCTGCATGCGTCGGTTGAGGGGACGCGCGTCCAGGTTCTGGCTGCACAAGAGCAGCGCCTCGGTCCGCGCCATGACCTCCCCTTGCACCGTGACCATGAGATGCCCCTCGTCGGTGAGCGCCAGCGACGGGTGCTCCAGGCCAGGGTTGAGGAGCCGCCCGAGGGCAAAGGTCGTCACGCTCTGGGCGGCGGACGCCGAACGCTGTGCCGGGGGCTCCACGGGGCACGGGGAGACTATCAGCCACCGAACCGTCGGGCCACGCCACCCGCGGTCCGCGGCGAACGACGGGATCGAGCGGTGGACGCCCCAGCCGCGGCGCGAGGCCGCCGACGTCCGACCGCCCCCATCTCGGGACACACGATGGCCGGGTGCCCCCGGACGCGGGCTGGACCCCGACCTCGCGGGCGACGTCACTGCGCGATGTGACGTGCGGGCCCGCGTCGCAGGCTGTCCTGGCCGAGTTGGGCCTGGCGCTCGTAGGCGTAGTAGCGGCGCCGAACCGACCGGACGTAGGCGCGGGTCTCCTCGAACGGCGGGACGCCGCCGTACTTCTCGACGTTGCCGGGACCGGCGTTGTAGGCGGCGAGCACCAGGATCATGTTGCCGCCGTAGCGGTTGGCCAAAAGCCGCAGGTATCGAGCACCCCCGTAAATGTTCTGGCGCGGGTCGAAGGCCCGTTCGACGCCGAGCGCCCGCGCGGTGCGAGGCATGAGCTGCATCAGGCCCATCGCTCCCGCGCGCGAGACCGCGTTGGGGTTGTAGTTGCTCTCGGTGTGGATCACCGCGCGGATGAGGGACTCGGGGAGCTGGTAACGCTGCGCCGCTCCCTTGATGAAGCTGTCGTAGCGATGGAAGCGCTCCGCGCCGAGATCGACCGGAGCGCTGCGCATCGGTCGGCGTGATGGCGCCCCGTTCCCCGCCTCCGCGTTGCCTTCCAGCGATTTGTAGAGCTTCCACGGTCCGTCGCTTCGGGACGGCACGTTGGTCACGTGCAGCACCCCGTTCGCGTCGGTGTACGAGTAGTAGTTGTTGCGGCGCTTGCCCGCTTGCGCGCCCTCGGAGCCGAACAGGCCGAACCCCGTCGCCAGCGCGAGCACGCCCAGGCCTCGCCAGGCGCGCGATTCCCGGATCCCGAGCCGACGGTGCAGCACCACGCCGAGGATAGCGTGCCCCGGGGCGCGCCGGAAAAACGGACCCATTCCCTGGCGCCCCCCCAAGACCGGGCGCGCACGCCGCGGGTCGAGCCGGTCGTCGCTGCCCCCTCGCCGAGTCGAACCGAACGGCCCGCGCCCAGGGCCCGGGGCGGACCCGCCGTGCTGCGTTCCCGACTTGCTTGCTACGCTCCGCCGACCCGTGGGGCGTACGACACCCATCTCCCGCTCGCGCTACCTCGTCATCGGCAGTGGCCTCGCCGGTCTGTACTTCGCGCTGCAGGTGGCCCATCGCGGCCGCGTCACGATCCTCACCAAGGAGCTGCCCGTCTCCTCGAACACCCGGTGGGCCCAGGGCGGAATTTCGGCGGTCCTGGGGCACGACGACACCCTGCAGTCGCACATCGAGGACACCCTTCGGGTCGGTGCGGGGCTTTGCCATCGCGCGATGGTCGAACGCGCGGTCGCCATGGCGCCCACCTTGGTTCATCGTCTGTCGAACGACTACGGGGTGCAGTTCGACCGCCAGGGCGGCGAAGCGGGCGGCCCCTTCGCGCTGGGCCGCGAGGGCGGGCACAGCCACCGCCGGGTCGTGCACCACCTCGATGCCACCGGCGCGGAGATGATGCGCGCCCTCCTCGAAGCGGCCGCCCGCCACCCGAACATCGAGATCCTCCCGCACCAGATGGTGATCGACCTGTTGAGCTGGGCCAAGGTCGACGGCACGCGCGGGTGTTTCGGCGCCTACAGCCTCGACACGCGCACCGGCCAGGTGGGTGCATTCGTGGCTCCCGTGACCGTGCTGGCGTCGGGCGGGGCCGGCAAGGTGTACCGCTACACGTCCAACCCCGATGTCGCCACCGCGGACGGGGTGGCCATGGCGTACCGCATCGGCGCCCGGGTCGGAAACCTGGAGTTCATGCAGTTCCACCCCACCTGCATGTATCACCCGCAGGCCAAGAGCTTCCTGATCTCGGAAGCCGTGCGGGGCGAGGGAGGGATCTTGCGGCGCCGCGACGGCAGCGATCTGATGAGCGGTCGCCACCCCATGGGCAGCCTCGCGCCGCGCGACGTGGTGGCACTGGAGATCGATGCCGAGCTCAAGCGATCCGGCGAGCCCTGCGTGTACCTCGACGTGACCCACCTCGATCCCGCGTTCGTGGTGGCCCGCTTTCCCGGGATCCATGCACGCTGCATGGAGCTCGGCATCGACATGCGCACCGATCCGATCCCGGTGGTGCCCGCGGCCCACTACATGTGCGGCGGCGTCGTGGTGGACCCCTACGGACGCACCGACGTGCCGGGCCTGCTCGCCACCGGCGAGGTCGCGATGAGCGGCATGCACGGCGCCTGCCGGCTCGCCTCCAACTCGCTGCTCGAAGCGCTGGTGCTCGCCCACGGAGCGGCGGAGATCGCCGACGACTACGGACGAGAGCCCCCCTCCCAGGTCAGTCACTGGAACGAGGGCGACGCGGTCGCCTCCGACGAGGCGGTGATGGTGAGCGCCAACTGGGAAGAGGTCCGGGCGCTGATGTGGAACTTCGTGGGGATCGTCCGGAGCAACAAGCGTCTGGCCCGGGCGCGACGGCGCATCGAGCTCATCCGCGAAGAGATCCGCGAGTACTACTGGCGTTTTCGGGTGACCCGCGACCTGCTCGAGTTGCGCAACATCGCCATCGTCGGCCACATCATCATCGAGTGCGCGACGCGGCGACGAGAGAGCCGCGGCCTGCACCAGACGCTCGACTACCCCGACGTCGATCCGGCGTTCGAGCGCGACACGCTGCTCGACAAACGAGAGGGACCCGAGGCATGACGCGGCGTCGGGCGATCGCGCTCGCGCTTTGGGCCACGATGGCGACCGCACCGAGCTGCCACCGCTCGCCGAGCACGCGCTCGCCCGAGCGCCTGCGCGACGCCTGGGTCGAGGCGCTGCGCGACGACGACCCCGCGCGCGCGTACGCGTTGCTCGCCCCGGAGGTGCAGGCCCAGGTGCCCTACGAGGCCTTCGAGGCCCGCTGGCGCGCGCAGAAGACCGAGCGCGAGGCCATGGCCGAGGCGGCGCGGCAGCGCCCGGCGGTCCACGACGCCCCGGTCTACGGGGGGACGACCGTCCATGGCGAGGGTCGCGTCCTGCGGTGGGCGAAGGCCGGCGGCCGCTACTACGTCGTCGACGGCCTGCCGGGGTTGCCCCAGACCGCGACACCGGCCCAGACGATCCGGGCGCTCGTCACCGCCGTCCGCACGACGGACTTCTCAGCGATCCGGGCCCTGCTCGGCGACGATCTGGCCCAGGCGATCGACGAGGACTGGCAGGCCCGCGTCGAGGCGATGGAAGCCGCCCTCGATCGACCGGGCGCCATCGAGCTCAGCCCCGATCTCGGTCGCGCCGAGCTGCGCTACGAGCCCAATCGCGTGCTCACCCTCGAGCAGACCGAGCAAGGCTGGCGGATCACCGGATTGGAGTAATCGCGGCTCGCCCGGCGGGGCGCGATCCCGCGGGCGGGCGCACGCATCAGCCTTCGAGGCAGGTCCGGTAGTTGGTGTCGTCGTAATCGCAGATGTCGACCCCGACGAGGCGCCCGTCGAGGCACTCGAAGTCGCCGTGTCGGAGCTCGCAGTCGACGAGCGAGGCGAAGGCCTGTCCACACGTCGGATCGGCGAGACGGGACGCGCAATCGGCCGCGCAATCGGTACCGCACGCGATCGCGTCGGCCACGAAGCAGTAGCCCAGGCAGGCGTCGCCCGTCTCGTCGGACAGGCAATCGCCGACGTTCGCGACCTGGTAGGTGCAATCTCCGGCGGTCCGCGGCTGGCCGTCGACACACTCGATCCCCCCCTGGGCTTCGCACAAACGCAGCGCGTCGAGATAGTAGGCGCAAAACTGGGGAGTCTCGGCCTTCTCGGCCACGCACGCATCGAGGCAGGCGTCGAACGACGCGCCGCCACAACCCGCCTCGATGGCATCGTCGCAGTAGCGCTTGCAGCCGAGATCGGCGGTGCACTCGGCGAACACCGCCTGCTCCGCGGCGCAGGTGGACCGCGGGTACGGATACCCGTTCACGCAGTCGTATCCTCCGTCGGCCCGGCACTGCACCAGGCTCGTGTACTCGGACAGGCAGAAGTCGCCGAGCTGAACCGTGGTCGCGGCGCAGGTGAGCTTGCAGGTGAGCACGTTGTGATTGGCAGGCGCACACTCCGTGGCGAACTGCGCCTCGCAGTCGGCCTCGCACGCCGCTTCGACCTCGTCGAGCCCCCCGTCGCCGCCACCGTCTCCACCCGCGGTCGCGCCCCCGCTCGCGTCGGCGCCTCCCGCCGACCCCGACGTTTCGTCGGCCGCATCGCCTCCGTCGCCTCCGTCGGTCGTGGTGTCGCCCCCGGCGGCCGTCTGTCCAGATCCTTCCTCGCAGCCGAGCACGACGAGCGCGGCGAACGAGCACGCCAAGACACGAGATCCACGCATCACGGTCCGTCCTTAGCCCGAGCCCCGAAATCGGTTCGGCACGACGCGAAACGGCCCCCCGTGCACCGGCGGCCCTCGACCCGGCCCCCCCGCGCCGCACCGAGCCCAAACCGGACCTGGAGCCGGACGCGGACCCGGACCCCGCAACCGCAACCGCAAACCGGGGGTGGACCTGGCCCCGGACCCGGAACGTGAATCGGAGCCCGGACGCCCAAAAGGGCCTCGCGTCGGGGGGGCGATTTCGGCGCCCCTGGCTACTGTAGTTGCCGTCTCCGCGTGGTGTGGCTACTGCGCTAGCCAGGCGGCGGGGGCGCGCGACAGGAACGGTGCGGAAACGCGGGACGCCCCCGGGGCACGAAACTTGCTGAGGGGCCGAGCCCGATCCCACCGGAGTTGCCGCTCATGCAGCCCAGTTTTCAAGTCGGAGAGAAGTCGGTGTACCCCGCGCACGGCGTCGCGGACGTCGTCGGTCTCGAGACCAAGCGGATCGGGAACCAAGAGCTGCAGTTCTATCACCTGCAGGTCATGGGCTCGGGGCTGAAGATCATCGTCCCCGTGGCGAAGGCCGAGGAGAACGGCATGCGCCGCATCGCCGACGGGGCCGAGCTCGACGAGCTGTACGAGCTGTTGCGCGACCACGAGGTGCCGTGCGATCGGCAGACCTGGAACCGACGCTACCGCGGGTTCATGGAGAAGATCCGGACCGGCTCACTGTTCGAGGTCGGCGAGGTCTACCGGGATCTCTCGTTGCTCAAGCAGACCAAGACGCTGTCGCACGGCGAGCGCCAGATGCTCCGCACCGCCCGCGACCTCCTGGTCAAGGAGCTCGCCGTCGCCCGCGGGGTCAGCGAGGACGAGATCGCCGCCGAGCTGGATCGGATGTTCCGGAACTGACCGGAACCGTTGCCCCCCGTCCCCGTGGGGCCCCCCTCGCGCCCGGGAGCCCCTCGTCGACCGCTTCGGCCCCCTGCGGGGGCTCGGAATCACCCGAGCGTGCTCCGGGTGTGCGGACGGCCGATCCGCACACCCCGGGTGCCGACGCGGCGATGGGTCGACGAAAACGACGACGGCCGGGGGCCCGAACGTGGATCGCCACCGGGATCCGCGGCCAGGTACCGCCGCTTCGGCGCGCTTCGGAGCCCGGCCCCCACGCCAGGCGCCCGAGGTGCGGGGGGAACGCGGGTGAAGAAACTGCTTTGCCTTTTGCGCGGGGCTGCTAAAAGTCCCCTCGTTTCTCGGAGGGCCTCGTGGCGGTCGATTCCACCGAACACATCTCGATCCAGATCTGCACCGATCCGTGGGATCAGGTCGACGTGGACGCGTTCGTCTGCCCCACCAACTCGCAGGGGCTGATGTCGCACTACCCCGCCAGCAAGCTCAAGGAGCTCGCCGGGCCGGAGGTCGAAGCCATGGTCCGCGAGCACACCCCGCTGGCGATCGGTGCGGCGTTCGTCACTCCGGCGGGGCGCATGCGGGCCCGTCACCTGATCCACGTGCCCAACACCGACGAGCCCGGCGGGCGCGTCCAGGTCGAGGACATCTTGCGCGCCACGGCCGCGGTGATCGTCGCGTGCAACGTCAAGGGGTTCACGACGGTGGCGATGCCCCTGATGGGCGCCTTCGAAAGCGGCATCCCGGCCGAAGAGGCCGCCCGCGCGATCCACAGCGAGTTTCGATCGTATCGGGGCGAGCGCCCGCTTCGCGTGCTCTTGATGGCCAAAGATGGCGACGAGGTCGAGGTGTTCGAGCTCGCCATCGAGGGCACCGCGTGACGGATCGAGGCGGGCCACCCGCGGTCCGCGCGATCGCGCCGCCCGGAGATCGCCTGACGCCGCCCCGAACGAGCGCGCGCCGACGCGTTCGTTCGCCGGGCGACGATGCGGCGAAGCCGCTGCGTCGCGCGTGAAAAACCGGCTCGAATCGGCGGCCTGCGTCCGCCTGCCACGTCGTGGCCGGTGCACCGTCGCGAGCGCTCCGACCCGCACCGCTCACGCTGCGGTGAAGCCGCTACCCACGGCAGCGCCGCTGTGCTATCAGACGGCCCGGGAACACGGCCAAAGACGCGCTTTCGATGCCCGCTTCTTACATCCCCGCCTTGACGTCCATGATCTTCGCCCTGGGGTTCGGCGCCCTGATGCTCGGGCTCACGATGGTGCTCGGGCCCAAGCGGACGTCGCCCATCAAGGACGAGCCTTTCGAGTGCGGCAGCGAGCCCATCGGCAGCCCGCGGGTCAAGTTCAGCGTCAAGTTCTACCAGGTCGCGATCCTCTTCCTCGTGTTCGACATCGAGGTCGCGTTCCTCTACCCGTGGGCATCCCTGTTCCGCGAGCTGAGCTGCACCGGTCCCCTCGACGCGGTGACCGGCGTGTGCATGGGGCAAAGCACGCTGTTCGGACTGGTCGAGATGCTGGTGTTCCTCGCGATCCTGGTGATCGCTCTGGCGTACGTCTGGCGGAAGCGGGCCCTCGACTGGGCCTAGGGAAGGCGGCGATGGCACAAGGCACAGCGAACTACGTCCCGACGGTCCTGCAGGAGGCCGTCAACTGGGCCCAGAAGTACAGCCTGTTCACCTATCCGTTCGCCACCGCGTGCTGTGCGATGGAGTTCATGTCCACCATGGGCCCGCGCTACGACATCGCGCGCTTCGGGGCGGAGTTTCCGCGATTCTCGCCGCGACAGGCCGACCTCCTGATCGTCATCGGCACGATCACCGAGCGCCAGGCTCCGGTCCTGCGACGCGTCTACGATCAGATGGCCGACCCCAAGTGGGTGATGGCCTTCGGCGTCTGCGCATCGACGGGCGGCTTCTACCAGAACTACACGGTCATGCCCGGCGCGGATCAGGTCATCCCCGTCGACGTCTACGTGCCGGGCTGCCCGCCCCGCCCCGAGCAGGTGCTCGACGGTCTGATGGCGCTGCAACGCCGCATCCAACAACACCGCGGTCACGTGCAGCGCGAGATCGGGAACACCGCCGCGATCCGCTACGCCGATCGCCGACGACTCCCCCTTTTGCCCGACGGGACGAGCATGAACCTCGACGAGGAAGAGCGCATGCCCCGAGACGGAAGGGTCCGCTGAAGGAGAGCCATGGCAGAGCGCGTACTACGGGTGCTCGAACGCGAGGTCGGAGACGCCATCGAAGACTCGGGAAGCTACGTCGGCGACGAGATGGCCGTCGTGCGCCGCGACCGGCTGATCGAGGTCCTCACGCTGCTGCGGGATCATCCCGAGCTGCGCTTCGAGATGCTCACCGACCTGACCGCCGTCGACTACCTGGGGCAGACGCCTCGGTTCGAGGTGGTCTATCAGCTCTACAGCCTGTCGAAGAAGCACCGCGTCCGCATCAAGGTGCGCGTCGACGAGGCCGAGTCCGAGTGCTGGGTGCCCACGGCGACCGGCCTGTGGCACGCCGCCAACTGGGCCGAGCGCGAGTGCTGGGATCTGTACGGCATCCGGTTCGAAGGACACCCCGATCTGCGCCGCATCCTCATGTACGAGGAGTTCGTCGGCCACCCGCTTCGCAAGGACTACCCCCAGAACGCCCGTCAGCCGCTCATCCGCCGGCCCGACGCCCCCCCCACCGACGACCAGACCACGCGTCTGCTCGAGCACAGCCACGACCGCCGCGTGAGCTGAGGCCCAAGGAGCATCGTGACCGCCGCCACACGATTCGATGACCGCCCCCCCCGGATCGCCCACACCGTAGCCGAGACCTTCGATGCCAAGGGCCGGCAGGCGGGGGAGCTGTCCCTCCCCAAGTCGCTGCAAGACTTCGCGGACGAGGCCGAGCGACTCCCCACCGACGAGCTCATCGTCAACATGGGGCCGTCGCACCCGGCCATGCACGGCACCGTGCGGATCGTCCTGCGGATCGACGGCGAGACGATCCGCGACGCGGACGTACAGGTCGGGTATCTCCACCGCGGCTTCGAGAAGGAGTGCGAGGGGTCGACCTACACCCAGATTTTCCCCTACGTCGATCGCCTCAACTACGTCTCGCCGATGCTCAACAACGTCGGCTTCGCGATGGCGGTCGAAAAGCTGCTCGGCATCACCGACCGCATCCCCGAGCGCGCGGAGTACATCCGCGTCATCGTCGGCGAGCTGTCGCGGGTCTGTGACCACCTCACCTGCATCGCGGCCTCGCTGACCGAGCTCGGCGGGCTCACCACGTTCTTCTACGGCAACCGAGCCCGCGAGCACTTCTGGGAGCTCTTGGAGGACGTCTCGGGCGCGCGGCTGACCCACACCTACTGCCGCATCGGCGGCGTCGCGTGGGATCTGACCGCCGACTTCGCCGACAAGGCCCGTGCCAAGATCAAGAAGGTCCGGGGCCTCATCTGCGACACCCGCAAGCTCGTCGAACGTAACCGGATCTTCTTGGACCGCATGGAGGGCGTGGGGGTCATCTCCGCCGCCGACGCGGTGAGCTACGGCATCACCGGCCCCTGTCTGCGCGCGTGCGGCATCGACTACGACGTCCGCAAGGACAAGACCTACTCGGTCTACGACCACTTCGATTTCGACGTTCCCATCGCCGAAGGCGGGGACAACCTGGCCCGCTACCTGGTGCGCATCGA
>CAZYSW010000085.1:2356-5294 GCA_964650105.1 uncultured Nannocystaceae bacterium | reverse complement strand
CGAGCAGGCGCTGGTCCAGATCCCGCCCGGGCCGGTGATCGTCGACGACCCCCTCATCGCGCTGCCCGCCAAGCGCGAGGTCTACAACTCGATCGAGGGGATGATCGCCCACTTCAAGCACATCATGGACGGTCTCCGCGTTCCCCCCGGCGAGGCCTACAGCTTCACCGAGGGCGGCAACGGTGAGCTCGGCTTCTACATCGTGAGCGACGGCACGGGACGCCCCTTCAAGTGCCGTTGTCGACCGCCGTGCTTCTACATCACTGCTGCGCTGCGGCAGATGATCATCGGAGAGAACATCGCCGACGTGGTCCCCATCTTCGGCTCGCTCAACATGATCGGCGGTGAGTGCGACCGCTAGCACCGCTCGCCCAACCCCAAAGCCCATGGCCAACGAGAATCCACCGACGTCCACGACCGTCTCGCCCGGTCGGCCCGAGCCCCTCCTCTCCTCGGCTCCCCGTCCGGCGGCCGGACCCGTCCCTCCGCTCGCCGGACCCACCGCGGGCCTCACGGGACCGAACCTCGCGCCCGTCGAGGCCCCGGCGCCCGCCGCTCCCAATCTTCCGGCGGTTCCGCGGGAAGGGGACGAAACGGTCAAGCTCACCATCGACGGCCAGGAGGTGGTGGTGCGCAAGGGCACCAACGTGCTCGAAGCCGCCAAGCTGCTCGACAAGGACATCTGCCACTTCTGCTATCACCGGGGTCTGAGCATCGCGGCGAGCTGCCGCCAGTGCCTGGTCGAGATCGAAAAGAGCCCCAAGCTGGTCCCCTCGTGCCAGGCGGTGGTCGCGGAGGGCATGGTCGTGCACACCGAGTCGCCGGCGGTCCTCAAGGCGCGCCGGGAGATGCTGGAGTTCACGCTCAAGAACCACCCCATCGACTGCCCGATCTGCGACAAGGCGGGCGAGTGCGTCCTCCAGCGGCACTACATGGATCACGACCACCAGCTCACGCGGGTGGACGTGCCCAAGATTCGCAAGCCCAAGCATCGCGACATCGGTCGCGAGACCGTGCTGGACGCCGAGCGCTGCATCCTGTGCTCGCGGTGCGTTCGCTTCTGCCAGGAGATCCCCGGTAGCGCCGAGCTGACGATGGCCTGGCGCGGCGACCGTGAGACGATCGACATCGCCGACGGTCACCGGCTGGACAATGCCTACTCGATGAACGTGGTGGACATCTGCCCGGTAGGCGCCCTCACCGCCAAGGACTTCCGCTTCAAGATCCGCGCCTGGGAGCTGCGCGCCACCAACACCACCTGCATGGGCTGCGCGACGGGATGCGCCGTCGAGCTCCACCACAAGCACGAACAGGCCTACCGCATCATCCCCCGGTTCGACCCCACGGTGAACGGCCACTGGATGTGCGACGCCGGTCGCTACACCTACAAGGAGCTCGATCCGGCTCAACGCGTCCTGCATGCCACCGTCGACGGCGAGCAAGTCCCCTTGCGGCAGGCCGTCCAGATCACCGCGCGCCGTCTGGAGGGCAAGAAGGCCGCGGTGGTCTTCAGCGCCACCGCGAGCAACGAGGCGAACCTGGCGGCGTCGGCTCTGGCCGACCTGCTGGAGGCCGAGCGGTTCGTGCTCGGGCGACCACCGGGGCGCGGCGACGACATCCTGATCGACGCCGACAAGAACCCCAACACCCGCGGGGCGCACCTGGCCGCGGGCTCGGTCACCAAGCACGAGGCGGAGCTGGCGTTGGAGCTGGCCGGCCGCGCATACGAGGCGGTGGTGTTCGTGGACGACACCGGGGAGCTCAGCGAGATCGTGCGGTCGGGTCTGCGAGAGATCCTCTCCATCTGCCTCGCCGACCGCGTCACCGACCTCACGCAGGCGTGCACCATCGTCTTGCCGGCGGCGAGCTGGGCCGAGACCCTCGGGACGTACATCAACCGGCAGGGGCGCCTGCGTTACGTACAGCCGGCGTGGCGGGCCGAAGGGGAGCGGCGGCACCGTGCCGACCTGCTCCGCGACCTGGTGATGGCGCTGGGCGGTCCCGACATCGGCACCGCGCGCGACCAAACCCAGGCGCTGGCCGACGAGCACCAGCACGAGGAGCTCCAGCAGCTTCTGCGGGACGAAGTCGCCCGGCGCCCCACCCTGCTGCGCTTCGGACACACACGCGGTTGACCGCGGTCGGCCGCTCGAGCCTCCTTCGAAACACGATGGCCCCTCTCCTCTCGATTCTGCGCACCCTCTTTGGACACGGACGCCTCGCGCGCGCCTCGGCGCTGTCGCTGGTGGGCGTGTTGCTGGCGGTCCTCGGCCTTTCGGGCTGTGGCCCCGACGAGTATCCGACGGCGGTCCTGGCCCGCGCCGACGTCCGCACCGAGCCGGCGCGCGTGGTGTTTCACCCCGAGACCGACGCCGTACGCGTCCAGGTGACCAACACCAGCGACAAGATCGTCTTCGTCCGCAACTTCCGCATCGAAGGGCCCGATTGGGACAAGTTCTCCATCGTCGAGCCCCTCGACCCGACGCCGATTCCTCCCGGACGGCCGCTCATCTTCCACGTGGCGGTGGACGCCGACGCTCTGCGCGGACCCGATCCGGCCCGGCGATCGGCCGTGGCCTCCGACGAGGACGGGGAAGAGGACGACATCGGGCCCGACGAGTACCGGGTCGGCGTCGCACGGCTGATCTACGAGGCCGGCGAGGCGGTGCGGGGCCCGGACGGGCGGCCCACCCCCCCCGACGATCTCGCCACCGCGTCGGTGCCCCTGCGTTTCGAGGACCCCTCGTGGGTGTGGGCGTTCCTGATCCCCGCCCTCGTCAAGGTTCACGTCCTGGTGCTCGCGTTCATCATGCCGGTCGCGTCGCTGTTGACCTGGCTCGAACGCAAGCAGAGCGCGATGATGCAGGACCGCGTCGGCCCCAACATGGCGCGGATCACCCTCGGCGGGCTGACGTTGCGCCTGTGGGGCCTCCTGCAC
>CAZYSW010000085.1:0-2346 GCA_964650105.1 uncultured Nannocystaceae bacterium | reverse complement strand
GCCACCGACGGCCTGAAGATGCTGTTCAAGGAGGACTTCATCCCCCGAAGGGCGCATCGACAGCTCTACGACCTCGCACCGCTGATGGCGTTCATCCCCGCGTTGGTGGTGTTCGCGATCGTGCCCTTCGGTGACGCGATCTGCTACGGGATGCTCTTCGACACCGTCACCCAGGCGGACGTGGATCAGTGCGCCGCGGGTCGCGGGGGGACGCCCCTGCAGATCGCCCAGATCGACGTGGGCCTGCTCTACTACTTCGCGATCGCTTCTCTGGCGACCTACGGCACCACGTTGGCGGGTTGGGCCAGCTACAACAAGTGGGCGATCCTGGGCAGCCTGCGCGCCTCGGCCCAGATGATCTCCTACGAGGTGGCGATCGGCCTCACGATCGTGGGCGCCCTCTTGGTGTACGGCACCCTCGAGCCCCACGCCCTGGTGCGGGCGCAGATCGACGGGTTCTGGGGGATCCTCCTGCAGCCCGCGGCCTTCATCCTGTTCTTCACGGCGGCCATCGCCGAGACCAAGCGCGCCCCCTTCGACTTGCCCGAGGGTGAATCCGAGATCATCGGCTACTTCCTCGAGTACTCGGGCATGCGCTTCGGCCTGTTCTTCCTGGCCGAGTTCATCGAGATCGTCTTCGTGTCCGCCCTGGTCACCACCCTCTTCCTCGGGGGCTGGGCGCTGCCCTTCGACATCCTGGGGCCCTCGGACTTCACGAGCACCTGGGCCGCTCAGGGGTTCTTCGTGGCGGGGGGCCTGGTGATCACGGCGACGGGCATCGCGATCTGGCGCGCCTCTCCCCACGGGGAGGGCGTGGGGATGGTCCTGGCGCTGATCGGCACCCTTCACTTCGCACTGGCGATCTGGTCGCTGGTGAGCGGTTGGGGCACGGAGCTGCCGCACATCGTGGTGGTGGCGATCTGGATGCTGACCTGGGGCCTCAAGGTGCTCGTCTTGTGCTGGGTGCAGCTCCTGATCAGGTGGACGCTGCCGCGGTTCCGGTACGACCAGCTCATGTCGCTGGGCTGGAAGGGCCTGCTGCCGCTGTCCATCGCCAACATCGTGATCACGGCGATCGTTCTCTACTTCTTGTCGCCCGACGCGGCCGATGCCGCTCGGGCGGCCGCAAAGGTGGCCTCACCATGACCATCGGCGTCAAGAAGGTCTCGCTCCAACGGACCACGCGCGATCAGATCTACCTTCCGGCAATCCTGGAGGGCTTGCTCACCACGGCCCGGCACTTCTTCAAGAACACGCTGACGCCGGGCATGGGCGACATCGACACGATTCGCTACGGCGAGCCCGGCGTGGACCCGAAGGACTACTACCCGGACCGCTACCGGGGCGTTCACCGGCTGATGTACCGGGAAGACGGCACGGTGCGCTGCGTGGCGTGCATGTGTTGCTCGACGGTCTGTCCGGCCCGGTGCATCTACATCCAGGCCGAGGACCGCGGCGACGACCAGGAGAAGGCTCCGCACAGCTTCATCATCGACGAGCTGAAGTGCGTGGTGTGTGGACTGTGCGTGGAGGCGTGCCCTTGCGACGCCATCCGCATGGACACCAAGGAGCACATGGTGCCGACGGAGAGCCGCGGCGAGGCGGTGCTGGGCAAGATCGATCTGCTCAAGCGCGGCGGGCCGTCGGTGGCGGTACAGGGCGGCCTGGCGCCCGATTACCGCCAAAAGGCTCCGAAGCTGGATCCCCGGTTCTCGCACGACCCGCGCTAGCGGTTTGAAGCCGGGCCACCCCTCGGGTCACACTTCGATCCGATGGATGCGCGCGAGCGGGACCGCTTCCGCAAGCTGCTGGAGGCGCAGCGGGCGGCGTTGGTGGCCGAGGGTGACGTGGACTTGGAGCCGGAGCGCAGCGGCGAGACGGTCCACGAGGTGGACGAGGACGCGGCTCCTCTGACCGAGATGAATCAGGTCATCGCGTCGAACCGCAATCGAGAGCGCACGGAGCGGCTTCGACGGATCGACGCGGCCTTGGACCGCGTGAACGATCCCGACGAGGAGTTCGGCGTCTGTGAGGCCTGCGGCGAAGCGATCGGCCTCCGCCGCCTGGAGCTGATGCCATGGACTCGCCTGTGCCTCGACTGCCAAGCCGAAAACGAGCGCAACGACCCTCCCAAGACCCGCCGCCACCTCACCGACTACCACACCTGACCCCCACCCCGAAGTCTGCCCCCCGGAGCACGGAGGTACCCCGAGCAATCCAGGGAGCGCCCTTCCCGGAGCGAGCCCCGGAACGGGACGGGAACAGGAACGGGAACGGGAACAGGAAGCTGGAACGGGAAGCTGCAACGGGAAGCTGCAACGGGAAGCTGCAACGGGAAGCTGCAAC
>CAZYSW010000084.1:0-15403 GCA_964650105.1 uncultured Nannocystaceae bacterium | reverse complement strand
ACACTTCATGATCAAGACAGGATCGACGGCCCCCGACTTCGAGCTCGCCGACCACCTGGGACGCAAGGTCTCGCTGCGCCGGTTCCGTGACAAGAACCACGTGCTCTTGCTGCTCTATCCGCTCGACTTCACCCCGACGTGAAGCATCGAAGTACCAGCGCTGGAGGCGCTGCTGGACCGGTTTCATGCGGCTCACACCCAACCCCTGGGTCTGAGCATCGACAGCATCTACTCGCACGCCAACTGGGGCGCGAGCCTGGGCGGCGTGTCCTTCCCGCTGCTCTCCGACTTTCACCCCAAGGGAGCCGTCGCCGAGTCGTTCGGCGCGTACCTGGCCGACAAGGGGATCACCGATCGCGCGACCGTCATCATCGACGCCGGTGGCACCGTTCGTTACGCGGAGTCGGTCACCCCGGCGGGGCAACGAGACATCGCGGCGCTCGCCGAGGTGTGCGAACGGATCGACGCGGAGTACGAGGGCCCGCGCGAGCCGATCCCTCGCCGAGGCGAGCTCCCCGGCGACCTCGAGCTGTTCATCAAGTCCAACTGCGGGTTCTCGCGAGCGGTCATGCTGGCCCGCGCAAACCTGCACCTCGACCCCGACCTGCCCGTCCACAACGTGTCGGAGGACGACGAGGCTCGCTCACGCCTGAGCGAGCGGGCCGGACGAGAGCAGGCCCCCTGCCTGATCGGCGCCGACGAAGCCCTCTACGAATCCGCGGCGATCATCGAACGCCTTCGCAAGATCTGCGTGGGCTGGTGACGCTTCCCGGGCGGCGTTGCGTGAGCACCGCCGCCCTTTGCCCGTTTGCGCCGCGTGACCCACACTGATGCTGGTGGAGACGCCTCGAGCCAGCGGCGGTCCAGCGCCGTTTGCGGTCTTCGTCGATCCCGACGTCGAGGCCTATCGGGACCAGACCATCGACCGCACCTTCAGCCTACGCCGGCACCTGAGCAAGACGCTCGGCGTCGCCGCGGGCATCCTGGCGCTCGGCGTGTGGTTGGCCTGGGGTGAGAGCGCGATGGCCTGGGTGACGCTTCCACTCTACTGGTTCATCGCCAACCTGTTCGAGTGGGGGATCCACCGGTTCCTCATGCACCAGCCGCGCTTCCCCCGGGTGCTCTACGTCAACCACGCCAAGATCCACCACCGCGCCTACGACGGACCGAGCCAGGAGATCCGCCACGTCCAGGATCTCTCGCTCGTCATGATGCCCTGGTACACCCTCTTGTTCGTGTTCTTCTTGGCATCGCCCGTGGCCCTCGCTGCGGGGATGGTAGGAGGTCGCGCGCAGGCGGGCATCTTCTTGATTGCCTCGGTCACCTACTTCTTCTGCTACGAGCTGTTGCACACGCTCCACCACCTCCCGAAGACGGTGCTGCGCCGCTGGGGCCTCGACGACTCGGCGCTGTTGACCTCGCTGCGTCGTCAACATCATCACCACCATCAACTTCGGGAGATGACGCGGTCCAACTTCAACGTGACGCTGCCCGTGGCCGACAAGTTGCTCGGCACCTGGGTCGCTCCCGCCGACGAAACATCGTTCGATTCCCACACCGATTGACGGCGGACCGCGCGGGCTGGTAATCGAGTCCGGCCCCATGCACCTCGCGACGCCGGACACGAAGCTTCTGATCGGCTCGGGACTCGGCTTTTTGGGGGTCGCCGTGGTCGGACAGGCTCTGGTGGGCGCGTGGGTGTACGCGGTGCTCTTGCCGGTCGCGGTCGTCCTGTGCGTCGGCGTCGTCCTCGACGTGCATCGGAGCCTGCTCCGCTCGGGCGAGCAGCAACGGACGCAGGTGCAGGCGCTCTTGGGGATCCATCAGGTCCTCTCCTTACGTGCTCCCTTGCCGCCCATGTCCGGCTGGGCGTGCACTCCCGAGTTGGCCGCCCTGGTCGTGGGCCAGATCCTCGAACGCAAGCCACGCCAGGTGGTCGAGATCGGCAGCGGCGCCTCGACGGTCGTCACCGCCTATGCCTTGGAGCGCAACGGACAGGGGAGGGTGATCTCGCTCGATCACGATCCGCTCTATGCCGCCCAGACCCGCGCCAACCTGGCTCAGCATGGCCACGGCGATCGGGCCACCGTGCTCGACGCGCCGCTGGTGCCTCACCGGATCGGCGACGAGCAGTGGCAGTGGTACGACCTGCGCGAGCTGGTGCTCGACGGCCCCATCGATCTCCTGGTGCTCGACGGCCCGGCGCTCGCCACCCAGCCTTTGGCCCGTTACCCCGCGCTCCCCCTGCTCTTGCCGCACCTCGCCGACGATGCCGTGGTCATCTTGGACGACGCAGCGCGCTCCAGCGAACGCGCGGTCGTCGAGCGCTGGCTCCGGGAGAACCCCGGCGCCTTCGAGCACGCCTATCACCCCGCGCTCAAGGGTATCTCCGTTCTGCGCCGTCGGCCGGCCTGAGCGCAGACCCGCGGCTCACCCTCTCCGGATCCGCAGCAGGATCGCCAGCGATCGCCAGTCGTCGCGCTCGACGGTGCCGGTCACCGCCGCCGCGCCGAAGTAGGCGAGCATGAACAGTGCGGTGCTCGCGAGCAATCCGTCGAGGCGATCGAGCTGCGGAAACGCGTGTGTGCGCGCCAGCCAGGTGAGGATCCCGGCCAGGGTGGCCAAACCCAGCACGCGCCCGTAGTGGCGCCAGGGCATGACCTTTCCGACACCGATTCCCAAGTGTCGTGCGATCACCCGCACGTACAGCCACCACCCCGCCAGGCTCGCGACCACCGTGGCCGCGGCGGTCCCCACGATCCCCGCCGCCAGCGTCAGCGGGACGCTCAGGACCACGTTGAAGGCCAGCATGAACACGGTGATCCGGAGGATGCCGCGGGTGTCCCCCACGGCCTGCAACATCGCGCCGTACTGGGCCACGCGCTGCAACATCAGAAACGAGAAGAGCTGAAAGGGGATCACGGCCTCGGCATACGCCTCGCTTCCCGTGGCCAGAATCACCAGATCCGGTGCCACCGCGATCGCGAGCACGACCGCGGGCACCACCGCCAGGCTCACCTTGCGAATGCCGCGGTGCCACAACGCGAGCAGCCGATCGCCCTCGCCCGCGGCGTGCAAGGCGACGTACCGCGAGATGAGGACCGAGCCCATCGCGTACGGGATCGCGGTGATGAACGGGATCTCGTACGTCGCCGCCTGATACTGCGCCAGGAGCTCTTCGGTGAGAAAGATGCTCACGATGAGCTTGTCGGCGTACTTGTTGAGGCGCGAGGCCAAGGTGTGCAAACCCAGCGGGATCGAGAAGCGGACCTGATCGGCGAGCGTCCCCGCGGGCAGCGGCGCCCGTTCCCGGGGCAGAAGCGCCGTCATCAGCACCGTCGAACCGACGAAGCGCACGATCGCGTAGCCGAGCAAGGCCCAGACGGCGGCGTTCAAGCCGTACCCCGCGGCGAGCGGTCCCACCAGACACCCCAACGTCGCCAGGCTGGTGACGAACTGGTACAGCGCCGCGTGCCGTTGCCGGTCCAGGGCCAACAAGATGTTCTGCACCGGCCACGTCGGGAGCTCGAAGAGGGCCACCAACGCCATGACCGGCAAGTACTCGGCCACCGCCGCACGGGCCACGGGGCTCCAGTCGTCGAGCCACCAAGGGGTGACGAACGTCAGCCCGAAGATGACCAGCGCCGAAAACAGCGCGGTGGCGAACATGATCCCGAAGGTCTGGATGGCGAAGCCACGTCGCGTCCCTCGACCGAGCCGCTCGAAGAAGTAGAACACGCTTTCGGGAAAACCGAGCGTCGCGATCTGCTTGGCGACCTCGTACACCAGGAGCAACAAGGCCAGCACCCCGAACGACTCCTGGCTCAAAAGGTGCAGGAGCGCGATCCCGGTGACGGTGTCGATGGCGGTCGTGGCCGTCCTCGAGAGGATCACGACCGCGACCTTGTCGCTGAGGCTCGAGCCCGGCTTGCTCAACGGTGCGTGACCTCCTCGAGCAGGCGTACGAGCCGTGCCGTCGTGCTGGGTGCGTCGAACTCCGGGAGCCTCTCGGTGCGAAACGGGAGCTCGGGCCAGATCGCATCGCCGCGGCGCTTGGCTTCGTACGCTTCCGACAGCGCCGTCGCGGCGCGGATGGTTCCCTCGCGCCCACTGCCCACGTGACGACCCGCGCCCACCTCTTCGAGGATCCGCCCCACCTCCGGATTGGGTGCGAGCGACAGGATCGGCCGACGAGCGGCCAGGTAGTCCCACAGCTTCGCCGGCACGATCTCGTCCCGCGCCGGATCGGTGCTGAGCAAGAGCACGTCCGCCTTGCGCAGCCGCTTCAACGCCTCCTCGAACGGCACGCTGGGGACCTGCTCGAACATCGGCGTCACCCCCATCGAGCGGGCGAGCTCCGCGTCGGCCGGCTCGAGCGCGCCCATGGACTGGATGCGGATGCCCGCGGCGGAGCCCGGAAACCGTTCGCGCAGCGCAGCCAAAGCCTCGATGATCGGTCGAGCGGGCGACAACGCCCGAAACTTCCCGAAGAACAGGACTTCCAGGCGGTCGCTGCCCCCAGGCCGGGCGTCGAGCTCGTCGTCGAGCGACGTGGAGAACAACGCGCTGTCGAAGCCGTTGTAGATGGTTTCCATGCGGTCCGCCGACGCCGGGTAGGCCTCACGATACCGCTCGGTGGTGCGAGCGGCCGTGAAGACCAGGCGATCGGCCGATCGCACGATCCGGCGCTCGACCCGGCGGTCGAGGGCCAGCATCGGGGCGGGGCGGTTCGCCAGGCGCCGGCGACACAGCGTCCAGGGGTCCCGAAAGTCGGCGATCCACGGCAACCCCAAGCGCCGAGCCACGTGTCCGGCCAGAAGGTGACTCGACCACGGATCGGCAGTGCTCCAGATCGCGCTCACCTGGTGCTCGCGGGCGAACGCTGCGACGCGTCGGGCGTGCGCCCACAGGACGGGGAGCCATCCGTCGACGGGGAGCCAGCGGTCGACGCCGTCGCGCAGGCCGAGCAAGGCTCGCCGCAAGGGCACGGCGGCTCGACGACCGGCCCTCCCCGAGCCGGCGTCGTTGCGGGCACGCTCCAGATCGCTGCCCGATCGGCCGCGCGTGGTGTCGAACCCCACCGCCAGCTCCAGCCGTGCCACGTCGGTCAGCCGGGCGGCCTCGCGCTCGGTCAGCGACGCGCCGGGCGTGGCGAGGCACACCACGGCCGGCCGCCATCCCAGGTCCCCCAGATGCGTGGCGAACCTGAAGGCTCGAAGTGCACCGACCCGCCGGCGGGGCGGAAAAAAAGGTGCGATGAGGAGGACGGCTGCCACCGGGAGTGGTCTCGCCGACGCTGCCGAGCCTTCACGAAGGTGTCAAGCTCCGCCGCCGATCTTCGGCGGACGCCGTCGGACGAACCAGCCGGTCGTCTCTCGCGCAGCCTTCGCGGCGTTGTCGTCGCGTAATCGTGCAGTACGTTGCCACCGCTCTCGGCACAGGTGCGCGGGCTCGTGAATGCCAGCAAGCGTAGCGTCTGGATCGTGGCGGGGACGGTGGCGGCTCATGTCCTCCTGGTGGCCACGCACCGCGGGGAGTTCTGGCCGTTCTCCATCTATCCGATGTTTTCCCGCGCCGGCCGTCCCTGGTCCCGCGCCGTGGTGCGCATCCTTCCGGCCGACACCACCGGGGCGGACGTCGACTGGAGCCCGGCGCGCCTCGACGAGCTTCCCGGAGAGCCCTTCGCCGCCGAGGCCGAGGGCATCCAGGCGACCGATCTCGCCAACTACGTCGCCAAGACCGAGCGCTGGACGGACGCGCGCCTGGCGGGGTTGCACCGCATGTTCGCCGACAGGCTGGACGGACGCGCGCTTCTGATCGTCCGCGTCGACGGCATCGTCGACGGCGAGGCGATCGGGGTCCGCTTCGTGCCCCAGGTGCTCCTGACGGCCGCCGGCCCGACGCTCAGTCCGGAGGACTCGCGAGACCCATGACGAGATGGCTCTCGGAACAGGTCTTCGATTTCGATCGCGCGGAGACCCCCGGCGAGCTCGTGTTTTTCAAGGTGTTCGAGCTCTTCTTGCTGTACGCCGCCATCGCCTCGGCGTGGGAGTGGGGTCTGTACCTCGAGCGCATCGAGGAGGTCGTCCTGCCCGTGGGCATCGCTCGACACCTCGACGTCTCGATCATGTTCGGGCGCTGGCAAGGACCGCTCGTCGCGTTGCTCGTCTCCGGCGCAGCGTTGGTCGGCTTCTTCCGGGCCTCTCGCTTCGCCTGGCTGGTCGCCCTCGGGTTGCTGATGTGGTCGTACGCGGCGCGGTTTTGCCTGGGCCAGATCCCCCACAGCGCCAACCTCATCGGGATGATCATCCTCGGCCTCGGCCTGGCGCACGTCGCCTTCGACACCCCCCGCCTGCGTCGACGCTTCACCCTGGGGTTCGCGGTGCTGTCGGTGGGGCTGGCCTACACCTCGGCGGGCGTCTGCAAGCTGGTCGCCAGCGGGATCACCTGGCCGCACGGGCGCCACCTCCGGATCTGGATCCACGAAAAAGCGATCGACGCCTTCTCCAAGACCGGCGTCTGGGACCTCGACGGTCTCCAACGGCTGGTGCTCGAGCATCGAGCCCTCGGCACGCTCGTCCTCGGCGTGGGCCTGGCGACCGAGCTGCTCGCGTTCTCGGTGTGGTGGAAAAAGCCCCGGCCGTTCGCCATCGCGGCCCTCGTCGTGCTGCACCTGGGCATCTTTCACCTGATGGAGATCCTCTTTCGCCTCAACCTGTACGTGCTCGTCTTGCTGGGCCTGCCCTGGTCGTCGTGGCTGGACCGGATGATGCGAAGCCCCGAGGTGAGCCGGGCCCTCGGTCCCGTCGTGCGCCTCTCGGCACGCTGGGCGTGAGGCCGGGCCTCACACCTGCACACGCAGCCTGCGACGGCCCCACCGACCCGGCTCGGCCGCGAATCGACCGGCCAGGGTGCGTCCGCACTCGGTGCACGCCCCCTGGTCGTCGAGCCGGTAGCGTCCCAGCGCGTACCAGTCTCGCTCGATCACACACGTCCCGCAGCCGGGGCAGTACGTCGACTGCCCCGCGGGGTCGTGCACGTTGCCGGTGTACACGTGCAGCAGGCCGTGCGACAGGGCCTGGGCGCGAGCCCTCGCCAGCGTGGCCGGCGGGGTGAGCGGGTGGTCGAGCATCTTGAAGTCGGGGTGAAAGGCGGAGAAGTGCAGGGGCGTCTCGGGGCCCAAGTTCTCCACGATCCACGCGCACAGACGATCGACCTCGTCCACGGTGTCGTTCTCCCCGGGGATGAGCAGCGTGGTCACCTCGAACCACACCTCGGTCTCGCGCCGCAAGTACAGCAGCGTCTCCTTGACGGGGCCGAGCGCGGCGTAGCACTGCTTCCGGTAGAAGCGCTCGGCAAACGCCTTGAGGTCCACGTTCGCCGCGTCGATGTGGCGGTAAAAATCCGCGCGTGCCTCGGCGGTGATGTAACCGGCCGTGACCGCGACCGTCTTGATGCCGCGCTCGTGGCAGGCCCGCGCCGTGTCGATGGCGTACTCCGCGAAGATCACCGGGTCGTTGTAGGTGAACGCCACGCTCGACGAGCCGCTGCGCACCGCTGCGTCGGCGATGGCGTCGGGGCTCGCCCACTCGACGAGCCGGTCGGCCTCGCGAGCCTTGGAGATGTCCCAGTTCTGGCAGAACCGGCACCCGAGGTTGCACCCCGCCGTTCCGAACGACAGGACGCTCGAGCCGGGCAGGAAGTGATTGAGCGGCTTTTTCTCGATGGGATCGACGCAAAAGCCCGACGCGCGGCCGTAGCTGGTCAGGACCATCTCGCCGTCGAGGTTCTGGCGCACGAAGCAAAATCCCCGCTGGCCCGGCTTGAGGTGGCAGTCGCGCGGGCACAGGTCGCACTGAATGCGTCCGTCCTCGCGCGCGTGCCACCAGCGCCCGGGGTGCATCCCCCGCTCACGCCCTCGGCCGATCGTCTCCGCCATCGTCGCGCACCAGCGTAGCAGAGGGCGTGGCCGAGCCCAGGCGCCGCCGGGCATCCTCGACGACGAGGTACAAAGACGGGACCAACAACAGCACGATGAACGTGGCGAACAGGACGCCGAAGCCCAGGCTCACGGCCATCGGGATGAGGAACCGCGCCTGCACGGAGGTCTCGAGGATCATCGGCATCAGGCCGAAGAAGGTCGTCAGCGAGGTCAGCAGGATGGGGCGAAAGCGGCGCAGGTCGGCGGCGTGGATGGCCTCGAAGAAGCTCATCCCTTCGGCGCGAAAGTCGTTGGCGGCCGCGATGAGCACGATCGAGTCGTTGACCACCACGCCCGCCAGCGCCACCAGGCCCATCACGCTGATCATGCTGAGCTCGAAGCCCAAGAGCACGTGCCCCGCGATGGCCCCGATGGCCCCGAAGGGGATCGCGGTCATGACGATGAGGGGCTGGACGTAGCTGCGAAACGGGATGGCCAAGAGCGCGAAGATGCCGACCAGCGCCATCTGGGCGCCACCGGCCAGGCTGCCCATGGCCTTGTCCTGCTCCCGCTGCGATCCCCCGAACGCATAGTCCAGGCCGGGGTACGCGGCCGCGAGCGCCTCCAGCGGTCCCGCTTGCAGGGCCGCGAGCACCGTCCCGGGGCTGGAGACCTCCTGCTGGACGTTCGCCGTCACCTCGACCAGGCGCCGCCCGTCGGAGCGCTGGATCACGGGCCACGCCCGCCCCGGTCGAATCTCCGCCGCCTCCGACAGGGGGATCTCTCCTCCACCGGGCGTGCGGATCAGCATCGACTCGACGTCGTCGATCGTGCGCCGCTCGTCCGCGGGCAGCCGGACGACGACCTTGACCTCGTTGCGACCGACCTGCTGACGCAGCGCCTCCGCGCCGTAGAAGGCGCTCCGCACCTGCCGGGCCAGGTCGATGGCGGTCAGGCCCAGGCTGGTCGCCTCGGGCGTCATGGAGAGGTCGAGCTGTGGCTTGCCCACCGCGAACCCGTCGTCGACGTCCCAGACCCCTGCGTAGTCCCGGAGCGTCTCGGCCAGGTCGGCCGAGGCCCGCTCGAGCACGTCCATGTCGTCGTGGAGCAGCTCGAC
Source organism: uncultured Nannocystaceae bacterium (assembly GCA_964650105.1). Taxonomy (GTDB): domain Bacteria; phylum Myxococcota_A; class Polyangia; order Nannocystales; family Nannocystaceae; genus CAZYSW01. Next base: position 6,365 of record CAZYSW010000084.1, on the reverse strand, counting down.
GTTGATGGGGGCGCCCGGGCTGGGTCCGATCGAGGCGGTGAACGACAGCCGCTCGGCGCCCGCGACTCGGCCCACGCGCTCGCGCCATCGCGAGCACGATCCCTTGCTCGACCTCCGCCGGGCTGGCTCCCGGATAGGGGACGGAGATCTGCACGACGTCCAGGCGAAAGTCGGGGAACACCTCCTGCTTGACGCTGGCACCGACGATCAAACCGCCGATGATCAGCGCGAGCATGAGCAGGTTCGCCGCCACTGCGTTGCGGGCGAACCAGGCGATGGCGCCACGTCGGGGTTCCATCCTTCCTTCACTTCCGCGGGGTGTCGCCGACGTGGGCCGTCCGTGGGGCGCCGGGAACCGCCGTGGAGGGCACCTCGGCCACCGCAGGCGCCGCCGACGACCGATCGGCCCCGTCGGCCGGACGGGGCGCTTCCCGGGCGTCGTCGCGCGCCGGTTCGGCCGTCCGCGCCTCCACCTCCACCTTCATGCCCTCGCTCGCGACCGCCATCGGTGTCACCACGACGCGCGTGCCGTCCTCCAGCCCCCGGGTCAGGACCCGCCCGCGCGCGCGGTGCACCACCTCGACCGGCCGGGCGTGCAGGCGCTGTCGTTCGTCGAGCACCCACACGGTTCCGTCGTCGCGCAACGCCGTACGCGGCACGGCGACCACCTCGTCGAGCGCCTGGCCCTCCATCTCCACCCGCACGTAGCTGCCGAGCAACGAGGGCAGCCGCCGCTCGCCGACCGGCAAGCGGACGTCGAGCGGGTCGTCGACCTGGACCAGGATCTGGGCCATCTTGCCCCGCGGATCGACCGAGCTCAGCAGCTTGACGATGTGCCCCACCCGCGGATCTTCGTCGCTCCCGGTGGCCTCGTCGAAGACCGTGACGCGCGAGCCCTCGTCATCCTCGGTGTTGACCCCGGGGATCTTCAAATGGTGGAGCTGTCCGACCGGGATCGACACCTCCACCCAGTAGTGGTCGATCCCGGCCAGCGTCGCGATTCGGCACACCCGGCGCGACCGTCTGCCCCACGTCGACCGACTCCTCGACCACGACGGCGTCGAACGGCGCGCGCACGACCGTTCTCGACAGATCGCGCTTCGCCTTGGCGATCCGGCTCTGGGCCGAAGACACGCGGGCCCGGGCGGCATCGAGATGCGGGTCGCGCAGCGCGAACTTCAGCGTCTCCTCGGAAAGGCCCTCGGGGCGCGTGCGCCATTCGTGCTCGGCGACCGCCTTGAGCGTTCGCTCCTCCTGGACCAGCAACTTCGCCTGGGCGAGGTCGGCCTGCATCGCCGCCACGGCAGCGCTGTAGTCGCGCGGATCGATCCGCACCAGCGGATCGCCCTCGGCCACGCGTCCGCCGGGGACGAGCTGGGTGTTCTGCTCGATGATGCGACCCGCCACCTCGGGTTGCATCACCACGGCCTTCTCCAGCTTGACGACGCCCATCGCCTCGATGCGGACGTGATGCACCCGGGGTCGAGCGACCTCGACCTCCACGAAGGTCGTTGGAACCTCGGTCTGCACCGACTCGACCTTCGGCCCGTTGGCGATCAGCGTCCCCGCCAAAGCTCCGCCCCCGGCGACGATCACCAGCGGGAGCAAGACGAGTCGCAGACGTGGCATCGGACGGGCCGGTCGCGGCTGGGCGGATTGTGGCCACGCGCTCCGATTTGGCAATCGAGATCGACCGACGTCCACGTCGATCGTCGCGGAGGCGAAAGTAGCGCCGAAGGCGCTGTGCGGCGTCGATTCGTCGAGCGCCCCCGGCGGCCCCGTAGGCGCAATCAAAACAGCCGCGGGGCTCGACCCGAGGGCTGAGGTCGCGAGCCACCGCGGCGGCCCCTTCCGCATCACCGCACGCGCGGCTGCTCCGAGAGGGACTGGGACCTTGGACACCCGAACCTGCCCGGAGTTTCGTGCGCCCTGCACGCAAGCGCCGCCCGACGCTCGACGGGACGGCGAAAGGGCCCGGCTTTCGACGACGACCACGGGTCAATCCACCAGGGGCCGGGTGCTATACCGCGTTCGGTGGACCCGACCGGGGAACGCCGATTTCTGCAGGTCGTCTGGGGTCTCGTCGGCGCCGAAGGGGCGAGCGGGCGCCTCGTCGCGCTGCACGAGCGCGTCGCATTCGTGCAGACCGCCGATCGCTCGATCGCGGTGATCGTCCATCCCAGCCTGCGCGGTGCCGAGCTTGCCGAGCGCCTTCGCGAGCTCGTCGCGCTCGATCCCAAGACGCACCTCGAGCTCGTCATCGTGGGGGGCGACGCGCAGATGCGCGACGTCCTCACCAGCGTGCAGCCGCGCTTCATGGTGCGGCGCATGGTGCACGTGTTTCACCTGGGCGCCGACGGTGAGGCCTGGGTCGGACGCGGCGGGCGGCTCGAGTCCCCCCTGGGGCGCATCCTGGTGGCGGTCGGGCGCGGACAGGGACGGCCCGACATCGAGCGCGCCCACCTCGAGGCCTTCGCACCCCCCCCGCCGTCCCCCCAAGACCGCGCCGAGGCGGCGGAGCACCGCGCGTTCGTGCTCCAGTTCCGCAGCCGTCGACCGGTGTTGACGTGGGCACTGCTGGTGACCATTGCGATCGCCTTCGGCCTGGAGATGCTCTGGGGGGGCAGCGAGCTCTTGCCGACGCTGGTCCGCATGGGCGCCAACACCGAGCAGGCGCTGTCGAGCGAACCTTGGCGGCTGCTCTCGCACGCGTTCTTGCACGCGGGACCGCTTCACCTCCTGGTCAACGGCTGGGTGCTGTTCGCCCTCGGCGGCTTCGTCGAGCGGGTCATCGGATGGCAGCGCACGGCCGTGCTCTACGTCCTGGCCGCGGTGGGCGGGGGCTTGGCGAGCGCGGCGTGGACCGACGCGGGCCTGAGCGTCGGGGCGTCGGGGGCCATCTGGGGGCTCTTGGGCGCCGGGGGGGCGATGGCGTTTCGGCCTGCCGGCGTCCTGCCCCAGAGCCTCGTCAAGCCCATGCGCAGAACCGCCCTGATCAACCTGGTGATCAACCTGTCGATCTCCACGCTGCCCCAGGTCGACATCATGGCGCACCTCGGCGGCGGCGTGCTCGGGGCCGTCCTGGTCGGCACGGGCGTGCTCATGCGCGGCCTGCCTGAGCTCGAGGCGGAGGGCGTCGCCACGCCGCACCGCGAGCGCAAGGGATGGACGGCCGTCGCCGTGGCGTTGCTGGGGGTGTTCGTCGCGTCGTTCGTGATCGCGAACCTCACCGGACGCCCCTGGGCGCTGCGCCAGCCTCCGACCTCGGCCCCTCATCGGCTCGGCGACACCGGCCTCGTCCTGCACGTGCCCACGCTGCTCGGATCCCCCGAAGCGATGCCCGCCGAAGACCTGCCCGCCCTGGCGGGCACCCACGACGACGACGGGGTCATTTCGACCTTCGTGTTCGGCGACCTGCTGCAGCATCCCGTCGGCGCGGTGATCTCGGTCCGCACCCGTTCCACGCCCCTGACCGACGCGGAGCTCGAAGCGCTGCGCCCATCCTTCGTGACGGCGTCCACGCCCGTCCCCGAGCCCGGCGAGCGCGTCGGCGAGCGTCGCGTGCTCACCGACGAGCCGCGGCCCACCTTCGAGGAGGACTTTCGGTTCCCCAACGGTTTGAGGATGACCACGCGCTACACGCTGTGGCCCACCGCCGAGGTCCTGATCGAGACCCTCTACTGGGAGAACGCTCCCGAGCCGTGGATCGACGCCGCAAGACGGCTTCCCACGACGCTTTCGGAAGCGCCCTGACCGGCGTCGCCGCCCACCCCGACGCCGCGAGGCCCCCCTCTTCGTGGCATGATCCGAACCGGGATGGAGCCCGAGCTCGACAGCGACGACCCCCGCACCTGGCGCTCGGCGGCCGCGGCCGCTCGCTTCCGCGAGCGTTTCCGCCGGGAGCAGATCGGGCCGAGCTACCGCGGATGGGTCCACTTTTGGTTCACCACCGGCGTCTCGCTGGCGGTCATCGTCTTCGCGGCCCTGCAGGTCGAGGCGCCGACGCTGGCCCACTGGTCGACGATTTTGGCCACCTTCTCGTTCGCCAACGGGGCGGAGTACTTCGGCCACCGCGGCCCCATGCACCATCGTCGCAAGCTCGCGCCGCTCTTGTATCGACGGCACACCACCGAGCATCACCGGTTCTTCACCCACGCGGCGATGGCCTGCGAGTCACCCCGCGATTTCAAGATCATGCTGTTCCCCGCCGTGCTCCTGCTGTTCTTCTTGGGGTTGCTGGCCGTGCCCATCGGTGTGCTCCTGTTCATCGTGGCCCACCCCAACGTCGGTTGGCTGTTCGTCGCCACGGCCGTCGGCTACTACCTGACCTACGAATGGCTGCACTTCAGCTACCACCTCCCGCCCGACTCCTTCGTCGGGCGGTTGCGCCTGGTTCGCGTCCTCCGCCGCCATCACACGACGCATCACGACCCGGCGCTGATGCACCACCACAACTTCAACATCACGTTCCCGATCTTCGACGCCATCATGGGCACGACCTATCGAGGCTGACGGCCGACTGCCCCCTGATCCGCGTCAGATCCGTCCGGTGAGCGCCAGCTTGGGGATGCCCGCAGCCGGCAAGATGCGGAATCCGCCCGACGGCCCGCGGAGCATCGGAAGGCGCGCCTGTCGGGCCGTGAGGGTCCAGGTCGTGCCCGGCACACGCACGCTCAGCCCCGCCAACGCGCTGCCGGTCATGCGACGCGAGCCTCGGGTCCTTCAGTCGGCCGAGTCGAGCGTCTTGGCGAGGGTGAGGATCCGCGTCTCGAACCCCTGGCGAGCATACAGGCGCTGCGCACCGTCGTTGCGGGCGTCGACGGTCACGCGGATCTGCGAGATGCGGCGCTCGCGCGCCAACGCCTCGGCGGCCTCGATGAGGGCGGTACCGATCCCGCGGCCCCGCCACGCCGGCAAGACCGACAGCTCGCTGATCAGCGCGTGAACGTCGGCCGGATCGTCGGGGTCCTGCCGGGGCACGTGGAGGAGGACGGTCATGAACGCCACGACGCGCCCCTCGGCTCGGGCCACCAGGATCTCACCCGCGTAGCGCTCGCACCGCTCGAACATCCAGGCGAGGTACGCCTCGACGATGGCCTCCCCCGTGGGCGCCTCGGGAGCGAACGCGTGCTCGTGATCCTGCAGCGCGACGAACAGATCGCGCAGTGCCTCGCCGTCGCGCTCGGGCGACCAGGATCGAATCACGAAGTCGTCGGCCATGCACCATTGAAGCCCGATCGCCGGCCCGCGAACAGCCGAACCGGCGGGTACCCCCGTGTGTCCTCGATCACGCCCGCCGATGGCAGGACCCCGCCCGGAGGGCCGTCGGCTCCTCCGCGCGTCTGCGACGGCTAACCCTGCGGGGTGGCCCAGGCGCGGAGCTGCTCGATGACCCGGGCGTTGTCGTCGTCGAGGCCGTAGGTGATCCGGATCCAGTCGTCCATCCCCCAGATGTGGCCGTTTCGGACCAGGATGCTCTCGCGCTCCAGGGCCGCCACGGCTCGAGGGACGCGCTCGGCCCCCAGCCGGACCAGGGCCACGGGCGCGTGGCCGATCTGGTGCGGCAGGCCCAGCGCCTTGAGCTGCTCGCGATAGAACGCGGCGCAGCGCCGGGCGTGCTCGGTGTAGCGCCGCACGTGGTCGGTGTCGCCGAGCGCCGCGGCACATCCGGCGAACGCGGCGATGTTGGGCCAGGTCGACACGAACGGATGGAGCTCGGCGATGACCGGGATCCGTGCCACCGCGTAGCCCAGGCGCAACCCGGCGAGGCCGTATGCCTTGGAGAACGTACGGACCACGATCAGGTTCGGGATCTCGTGGACCAGCTCGATGCTCGATCCCTCCTCGGCGGGCAGGAACTCCACGTACGCCTCGTCCACCACCAAGAGCGTGCTCGGTGGGATCGCCTCCGCGAGGTCCGAGATCTCGGCGCGGGTGAGCATCGTGCCGGTCGGGTTGTTGGGATTGACCACCACGACCAGCCGGGTGTTGGCGTCCACCGCAGAGACCATCGCGGGCACGTCCCAACCGAAATCCTCGCGCAGCGGTACCCAGCGGACTTCGCGTCCCAGCAGGGCCGCGGTCTGGGGGACCTGCCGATAGGACTGGACGGCGGTGACCAGGTTGCCGCCGTCCCGCATGAAGGCCAACGGCAAGGCGTGCAGGATCTCGTTGGATCCGGAGCCGATCTGGATCATCCGCGGATCGAACCCGTGGCGGGCCGCGATGCGCTCGATGAGCTCGACGGGGTTCACGTAGCGGTTCGCGTGCGAGAGCGCGGCCTCGGCGGCTTCCACGGCAGGTGGCGAGGGGCCAAACGGGTTCTCGTTCTTGTGCAGCCGCACGGTGTCGGACCCGTAGCCCAT
>CAZYSW010000083.1:0-15660 GCA_964650105.1 uncultured Nannocystaceae bacterium | reverse complement strand
CGTCGCCCGCGTCGGTCCGGCAGTGGCCGCGGCCCCGACCGCGCCGAGCCCCTTCGTGAGCCCGCAGGTCGAAGCCGTTCAGAGCGAGCCCCTCAGCGCCTCGGCGTCTTCCACCGTGGCGGCGCAACGAAAGCCGAAGTGGTGGAAGGGGTCGTTGTTCGGCACGTGCGGGCGCCGGTAGACGCCCGTCGCACGGCTCGCGTCCCAGTACCACGAGCCACCACGGACGATCTTCATGCGGTGACCGGGGCAGACCGGCGCCCCGTCGCAGGGGCCCCGCGGATCGACGCCGCGGCACGGCTCGCCGCAGTCGGCGTAACTGCGGCTCCACCAGTCGGCGACCCACTCCCACGAGTTCCCCATCATGTCGTACAGGCCGTAGACGCCGGGCGGACGGGACCCGACGTCCCACGGCCGGCCGGTCTCGGGCTTGCTGATCGCCTTCTTCAGCCCGCAGCTTCGCCCCGTCGCGTCCTTGATGATCGCCCGCTCGCACGTCGACGGCTCGTCGCCCCAGGGATACAGGTGACCGTCGGGGCCGCGCGCCGCCTTCTCCCACTGCGCCTCGGTCGGCAACCGCTTGCCGTGCGCCTCGCAGTAGGCCACCGCATCGAACCAGCTCACCCCCTGAATCGGCATCTTCGGGTGATCGAAGTCGGTGTAGCGCGGGCCTGCCCGCGGACACTTCTTTTCGGCTTCGCACGCCTCGTACTCCGCGTAGGTGACCTCGTACAGATCCATGTAGAACGTCTGCAGCCACACCGTCTCTGAAGGACGGGCGTGCTCGGGGCCGTCGTCGGATCCCCGCACGAACGGCCCTCCGGGGATGCAGGCCATGCCCGGGGGCGGCTCGCCGCACGCAGCGATGGGCGTTCCGTCGGGCAGGCGCGGCGGCTCGGGCTCGAGCGCCGGCGCGGGTCGGGGCTCGGAGGACGCCTGGTCGGGCGCGACCGAGGGCGCATCGCCGGCCGACGACCCGCGTTCGACCGACGGGGCGGCGCCGAGGTTCGTGGGGTCGGGTGTGGGCTCGGCCCGCGAGTTCGACTCCGCACAACCGATCGCGATCCCCAGGAGGGCCAGGCCAACGGACGCGCATCGTCGGGGGTCTCGTCTCGTCACGACGCGCGCAGCCTGCCACGAGCCGCCCGCGGACAGGGAGACGATCTCCCGGTCCCGCCCTCGGCCTCGAGCGGCCGAGCGAGGGCATCGCCTTTCGATGAGCGGTCGGCGACACGCGTCACGCCGCTCGAGCGATCGCCCCGTCGAGCCCCGCGGATCCAGCGGTCGCCGGCCCCCGCGGCGGTTTCCCGACGGTGCGGATGCGGGTTTCTTCGAGATGCGTTGCCGTCGGCGCACACTCCCCGGGTGTCTCGGCGTGCACGCACGGCGCTCGTCGCCGCGCTGACCGGTGCGCTGCTCGGCGCCTGGCCGGCGCACGCGAGCCCGGGATGGTCGAGCGGCCCCCGGTGGCGAATCCCGCAATCGGCCCCGCCCCGCTGTCCGCAGGGGTGGGATCTCGGAGATCGCCGCCTCCTGCGCCAAAGCGCCGCGCGTTGTGCCCGGCCCGCGACGCCCCCCGTCGCCGGCGGGCGCCGGATCGCCCCGGCGCCGTGGGTGCTCCTGGGAACGCCGCTGCCGACGACCCCCGTCCGGCCCGAGCCCCCGCGAGCACCCGAGCGCCCCGAGCCTCCGCGGACCCGCACGGCCCCGTCCCTCCCGTCCGCGGCCATCGACGCCAGCCAGGCCATGGCCATGAGCCCGGCCGCCTGCCAGGCGCATCTGCGCGCGCAGGGCGTTCGTTTTCGCGCCTTGCGCGAAGCGGAGGCGCCGGAGGTCGAGCAGCCGATTCGACTGACAGGCCCGCTGGCCGACGTCGAGTTCCGCATTCCCTGGTCCAAGGCACCCGATCGGGATCACCACGCCATCTGGGATTGTCGGCTGGTCGCCGCGATGCTCCCCGTGGCCCGTTGGCTCCACGAGCGAGGCATCGCGGAGGTGCACTACTTCTCGGTGCTCCGCCGGGGCGAAATCACCCGCCGACGCCCACGGAGCCAGCACAACGTCGGCCTCGCCATCGACATCCTGGGGCTCGTGCCACGCGACGGCTCGCGCCTCGACGTCGAGGATCACTACCCCAAAGGCCGGCTACGGGGGTGTCCGCCACCACGCACGCGGCGACACACGGCGGATCTGTACACCGCGTTGGTCTGTGCCACGGCCTCTCACGGATGGGTCCACACCGTGCTGACCCCCGACTACGATCGTGCCCATCACAACCATCTGCACCTGGATCTCTCGGCGGGGCAGGCGTCGCCTCCGGATCCTTTCGTGAGCTTCGCGCGGCCATCCACCGCCATGGTTTCGCCCGAGCGCCGGTGAACCGGACATCGAACGCCTGGTCGTGCCAGCCCGCGCCTGGCACCGTCCATGCGGGTCGACCGGCGTTCCGGGGCCCCCGACGCACCCTCGCGCCGTGAAGGTCGCCGTCGTCGGAATCGCTTTCTGGGTGGCGTAGGGCCAAGCGGTTTGGTATCGACTCGGCGCCGGTTACACTGGGTCGGCGCACCCACGCCCCGTCTGTGGGCCGGTTGCGCCGCAATCCGGATCCCCTGCCCCGAACATGGCGGAACGTCCGACAGGCTTTCCGAAGACAGCCCGGCTCGACACCGCCGAGGGCAAGCACGGCGTCACGTCCGACCCTGCACCGCCCTCCGCTGCGCCCGACCCCACCGCGTCCGCCTCGAGTCTCGAAATGGTCATCACCGAGGACCTCGGCCGCACCATCGCGGGCCGGTACGAAATCACCGACGTGATCGGCGAGGGCGGCATGGGCGTCGTCTACGAGGCCTGGGACACGCAGGTCGAGCGCAAGGTGGCGATCAAGCTGGTGCGCTCGGACGCGTCGTCGGACCGCAAGTTCATCACCCGCTTCCGTCGCGAGCTCGAGATCACCAGCCAGCTCCGCCATCCGTCGACCATTCGGGTGTTCGAGCACGGGGAGACCGAGGACGGCCGACCCTACATGGTGATGGAGCTGCTGACGGGCCAGAGCCTCGCCGACCGGCTCGAGCAGGGCCCCATCGAGGAGATGGAGGCGCTCCAGATCGCTCGACAGGTCGCCGAGAGCCTCAGCGAGGCGCACGAGCACGGCGTGTTCCACCGCGACCTCAAGCCCGACAACATCTTCATCGAGACGGTCGGCGTCTCGAAGGTCGTCAAGGTCCTCGACTTCGGCATCGCGGGAGGCGTGGACGCCACGCGTCTGACCCAGGCGGGCGAGGTGTTCGGCACTCCGCAGTACATGTCCCCCGAGCAGTGCAACGGTCTGCCGCTCGATCACCGCACCGACATCTATTCACTGGCCTGCATCCTGTACGAGATGATCGAGGGTCGCCCGCCGTTCTCGGCCGAAACGCCGATGGCGACCATGCTCAAGCACGTCCGGGCGAAGGTTCCCCCCCCGCGCAACGCCAGCAAGGAGACGGCCCGCGTGGTCCTGATGGGGCTGCGCAAGGATCGGGCCAAGCGGATCCAGACCGCAGGGCGCTTCGCGGAGCTCATCGGTCAATGCATCGGATACCTGCGGGCGGTCAAGGAGGGGCGCATCGATACCGGCCGCGCCGGATCGCTCCCGACCGCCAGCACCGGGTCCGTCCCCATGGTCGGCCCCTCCCACGCGTTGACCTCTTCGATGCTGCCGGGGGGGCAGACCCCCGAAGAACGTCGCGGCTTCTACATCGTCCTGGGGCTCGGCGGCCTCGCGCTGGTCCTGATCGCCGCGCTGTTCTTCGCTGCCGGCCGGGCCTCCAACGCCGACGACGACGATGAGGAGCCCACGCCCAAGGCCGCCAGCGAAGCTCGAGCCGAGCCGGAGTCGAAGAACTTCCCGTTCAACCGTGCGCTCGTCCGCACCAACGTGCCCGGCGCCAAGGTCTACGTCGACGGCGAGCCGCAGTGCGAGACACCGTGCGAGATCCGGGTCCCGGTGGGCGACGGCATCACGCACGAGATCCGGCTCGAGAAGGAGGGGTACATCGACGTGGTGCAGAACTGGCGGCCCAACAACGTCGGCGATCCCCGTCCTCCCCTGCCCGACATGAAGCCGCTGTGACGGTCGCCGGACCGGGCGTTGCCCCGGGGCGCCCCCACCGGGCCGTCGCCGGTCGGCGCGGTGCGGCCGAGCGCCGGGGCGGGAATCGAGCCTCCACCCGGGGCGCCGTACCGCCGCGGGGCGGGCGCGGACGCCCGCGTGGGGCGGCCCAGCCGGGCTCGGCCACCGTCGCTGCACGGCTCGCGATCGGGGTGCTATGGATGCGCGGAGCATCGACCGAAACATGGCGGACGAAGACGAGGATTTCGGGGCGCTGTTCGAGGCGTCGCAGGCTCAGGCCAAACGCAGCCCGGAACGGCGGCGCCTCCGGGCCGGCCAGGTCGTCGAAGGACCGGTCGTCGCCATCACCGACGACGCGATCTTCGTGGACGTCGGCCAGCGCATGGAGGCGCGGCTGGACAAAGCCTCCATGCTCGATGCCGAGGGGCGCCTGCAGGTCGCCGTCGGCGACCCGGTCCGCGCGACGGTGGTCGACGCCGGCGGTCGGGGAGCCCCGATCCTCGAGGTGTCGCTGGGTGGAAAGCGGCGCGTCGACATCCGGGATCTGGAGCTCGCGGTCCAGGCGGGGACACCCGTGGAGGGCGAGGTCGTCAAGGCGGTCAAGGCCGGCCTGGAGGTGAGCCTCGGAGGCGTGCGGGCGTTTTGCCCCGCCAGCCACGTCGAGCTCGGCTACGCGGGCGAGCTCGAGCGCTACGTGGGACAGCGTCACTTCTTCCGCGTGCTCGAGGTCCGCGACGGTGGACGCTCGGTCGTCGTGTCACGCAAGGCGCTGCTCGAGGCGGAGCGCAAGCAGCAGGCCGCCGCCCTGGCGAGCCGGCTGGAGGTCGGCGCCGATTTCGACGGAATCGTCCAGACGATCCAGCCCTACGGCGTGTTCGTGGATCTCGGGGGCCTGCAGGGGCTGGTGCACGTCTCCGAGCTGACCCATGGCCGCGTTGCGAGCCCCTCGGACGTCGTGTCGGTGGGGGAAAAGGTCCGCGTTCGCGTGTTGTCGATCGAGCCGGCCGCCAGTGGAGATCCCGCGGACATGCGAATCGGCCTGTCGATGCGGGCGCTCGTCCAACCCGCGGCCGGGGAGCTCGAGCAAAGCGAGATCATCACCGCGACCGTCACCAAGGCCGAGGGCCACGGGCTGCACGTCGAGACCCCGGCGGGTCCGGGCTTCGTCCCCGCCGGCGAGCTCGCGCTGCCGCCGGGCAGCGACCCTCGCCGTACCTACGGGGCCGGAGACGTCCTCGACGTCGTGGTCCTCCGCTCGGGCGGCGGCAAGTTGCGCTTTTCGGCCAAGGCGGTCGAGGACGTCGAGGCCCGGCGGGCCTTCGCCGCGTTTCGGTCCGGGACCGACAAGGCCGGCGAAGGATTCGGTTCGCTGGGCGATCTGCTTCGCGGCAAGGTCCGCATCGACGAGGCACCGCGCCCGGGCGCGTCCGAGCGCGCGCCGGCGCCCGCCAAGCCGGACGGCGCCCCGCAGGGGCGGCGCCGCGAGCCTCGGCACAAGCCGACCACGCGGCGCCGCTGAACCGAGCTCCGGCGCTCCTCAGGCGGCCTTCAGCTCGACCTTGAGCCACCCCGGACGGCGGCTGTTGAAGGCCTCGTAGGCCTCGATGGCATCGTCGATCGGCTCGATGTGCGACAGCACGTCGCGAGGCGCGATGGCCTCGCTGCGCACCAGCTCGATGAGCTTGGGCAGGTAGCGTCGGTGGTTGCAGTTGCCCATGTGGACCCGGAGGCTCTTCATCATCGCCTGGCCGATCGGGAACCACCGGACGTTGCGCGGGTAGACACCGACGATGGACACGACGCCACCTTTGGCGACCGACTCGACCGCCCACTCCAGCGCGCTGGTGGGAGCGTTGCCCGGCTGCCACTCCTCTTTGGCGGCCACCTCGGGGGCGATCTCGGCCAGCTCCTCCTCGTAGCGTTCGCGCTCCTCCTCCTCCACCGCCTGCTTCTCGGCATCGACCCCCACCGCGTCGATCACCCGATCGGGACCGATGCCGCCGGTCAGATCGCGGAGGATCTCCACGGGATCCTCTCGAGAGAAGTCGATGACCTCGGCGCCCTGGGCAGCCGCGGCCTCCAACCGAGACTCGATGCAGTCGATGGCCAGGACCCGTCCCGCCTCCATCATCATCGCGCTGGCGATCGCGAATTGCCCCACCGGGCCGCATCCGAACACCGCGACCACGCGACCGGGGACGACGTGAGCCATGTCGGCGGCGAACCATCCGGTCGGGAAGATGTCCGACAGCAAGATGGCGTCGTCGTCCGCGATCTCCTCGGGGAGCTTGACCAGCGTCCCGCTGGCATGGGGAATCCGCGCCCGCTCCGCCTGCAGACCGTGGAAACCGCCGGCGGACTTGGGCCCACCGAAGAACGCGGTGCCGCGCCCGTGCGGGTTCGCATTGTCACACTGAGCGGTCCAGCCCGCCCGGCAGTAGGAGCAGTAGCCGCAGGAGATCGTCGAGCACACCACGACGCGATCGCCGGGGCGGAACCCCCGAACGCGCTCTCCCACCTCCTCCACCACACCGACGCCCTCGTGTCCGAGGATCGTGCCGGGCTCGACGCCCGGCATGCTGCCCCGCACCATATGCAGATCCGTCCCGCAGATCGCACTCGACGTGATCCTCACGATCGCATCGGTGGGTTCCTCGATGCGAGGCTCGTCCACGTCCTCGATCCCCAAATCGCCAACACCGCGAAACACGACCGCCTTCATCGCCTCGACTCCTTTCGTCGGAACGACGACGACCCTGCAAGCACCCTGCCGGCGGCACGGCGGCCGCAGCCGACGACGGGCGCGCCCTCGCCCCGCGGGTCGACCTCTGCGCCGGCGTCGGGTCGCGTGCCGGAAACGAATCCCCCGTTGACAACACATTCCTCTCAGGTTATTGATCAGCACGAACGCGTTGCATGCCACCCACCGCCGACACCCTCTTCCGGACGCTCGCCGACCCGACGCGGCGGGCGATCTTCGAGCGGCTTTGCCGGGAGGGGGAGCTGACGGTGGTCGCCTTGACGGCCAAAGCGGGCGTCTCGCAACCGGCCGTGTCCAAGCACCTGGGCGCCCTGCAGCGCGCCGGGCTGGTCAGCGGCCGACACGAGGGCCGCAACACGCACTACCGGGCCCACCCGCAGGCCTTGAGACCGCTCGTGGACTGGACCCGACGCATGGCCCGTTTCTGGGAGAGCCGGTTGGACGACCTCGAAGACCTGCTCGCGAGGATGGATCAATGAGCAGCACGGCGAAAGACCGACGCACCGTCATCGTCGAGCGAGAATTCGCGCACCCTCCCGAGAAGGTGTGGCGGGCGCTGACGCAATCGCACCTGATCGCCGAGTGGCTGATGGAGAACGATTTTCTGCCGGAGGTGGGGCACCCGTTCCAGCTTCGAGGGACCTGGGGCGGCACGATCGACTGCAAGGTCCTCGCTCTCGAACCGCACAAGTCGCTCACCTATTCGTGGACCTTCGCGGCCGACCATCCCCTCTACCACCTCGAGAGCATCGTGACGTTCACCCTCGAGCCGACCGCCACCGGCACCCGCTTGCGCGTGGAACAATCGGGCTTTCGTCCCGAGCAGAAGCAGGCCTATGGCGGTGCGCGTGCCGGGTGGACCCAATTCCTGGGCCGGCTCGACGAGCTCTTGCCGCGGCTGGAGTCTGCCGACGGTGGTCCCGAGCCTGCCCCCCCAGGAGGACGCTCGTGAACGTGAACCGCTCGATCCGCCTGACCCACCGCTGGGTTTCACCGTTGTTCGTGCTCGCCGTGATCGCGTCCAGTGTGGCGGCGGCGACCGGCGAGGCGCAGGACAGCCCGCTGTTCGTCCTGCCGCTCCTGCCGTTGGCCCTCCTGACGCTCACCGGAACCTGGTTGTTCGTCGTGACCGTCTTCGGGCGTCGCCGAGGATCGGGCCCCGCCCTCGCCGATCCGGTATCGACGTCCGCCCCGCGCTCCGAGTCGGCGTCCGCCACGTCGTGACGCCTCGCCGCCCTCGGGTGCGTCGCCCTCGACGGCGACGTGGTGCTGGGGTGCCGACGCTCCCCACGGACCCGGGGTGTCCCGCCCGATCCCGGTCCGGCCGAGGAGCGCACGACAGCCTGCTCCAGCGCCCCCGATCCCGGTCCGTGGATCCGCGACGCGGCGAGCGGTCGAATCCTGCGGGCCGGCCGCGGTCGCCCGTGGCACCATGACCGCCGTGACGCCGCGGGTCGCCAGCGCCGAGATCACGTTGCGTGGGCTGGTCACCGCGCGCTGGGTCCTGCTCGGCCTCTTGACGATCGCGGGAGCCCTCGATGCCCTCACCCCCGCGGTCCTCGACCCGTTGCTGAGCTGGTTTCCCACGCAGGCGCGTCCGGGCTCGTTTCTGGTCGTCATCACCGCGTGGGCGGCGGTCAACGTGGCGACGGCCCGCCTAGTGATCGATCGCGGCCGGGCCACCGAGACGCTCGCCGGCGTCCACCTCCTCCTGGACGCTCTGGGTCTCACCGGGCTGCTCGCCCTGTCGGGCGGTGCGACGAACCCCTTCACCACCCTCTATTTCGTGCCCATCACCCTTGCGACCCAGGTGTCGCCGCGGTGGACCTGGACGTTGGCGGGGTTCAGCCTCGCGTGCTTCGCCGCGCTGTTCGTCACCATCCCCCTGCCCCCCATGCCGCCTGGCCACGAGGCGCACTTCAAGGGACACCTGTACGGGATGTGGGTCGCCTTCGGCGTGTCGGGGAGCCTCATCACCTACTTCGTCCACCGCATCGCGCTGTCGCTCGCCCGCCAACGCAACGAGCTCGCTCGCCTGCGCGACGAGGCGATCCAGGATCGGCACCTCGCCGGCCTCGGCTCGTTGGCCGCCGGCGCGGCGCACGAGCTCGGGACGCCCCTGGGCACGATCAACCTCCTGGTCAGCGAGCTCCCCCACATGACCGCGGCGGAGCGGGACGAAGCGGTCGCCGACATCAAGCGAGAGATCGCGCGCTGCAAGACCATCGTGCAGCGCATGGCGTCGCCGGAGATCCGCGTCAGCACCCTGCGCACGCTCGAGCCCTGGCCGCTCGCCCGCGTGGTGGAAGGGCTCGAGCCTCCACCCGACATCGACCTTCGCATCGACATCGATCCCGCCGCCGAGGTGGCTCGAACCACGCAGCCGCACGAGAACCTGGCGCAGATCGTGCGCGAGCTGGTCTCCAACGCGATCCAGGCCTGCAAGAAACGCTCGGACAGCCGCGGCGTCCTCGTTCGGGTGCGCGTTGCGGGCGATCGAGGCATTCTCGAAATCGAGGACGACGGCGTGGGCATGGATGCCGCGACGGCCGAAGCCGCTTTCGATCCGTTCTTCTCCACCCGGCCCGAAGGCGAGGGCATGGGCCTGGGGTTGTACTTGTGCCGCGCCCAACTGCGTCAGCTCGGCGGCAGCATCGAGCTGGTGTCGAGCCCCGGGCAGGGGTCGCGTTTCGTCGTCGACCTACCCTTGAACAACCAGGAGCGGAAGCGATGAGTGCTACCACCCGCGGCGCCGAGGCGAGCGCCGAGACCATCCTCGTCGTCGACGACGATCGAGCCTTCTGCGCTGCGCTGGCGGGGGCGATGCGTCGCCGCGGCCTGAAGGTCATGGTCGCGCACGACTACGACGACGCCATCGCGGAGGCCGACGCCTGGCGGCCCCAGCTCGCGGTCGTCGACCTGCGCATGCCGGGGCGCAACGGGCTGGAAGTCATCGCCACGCTCAAGACGCGGCTGCCGGATCTGCGCATCGTGGTGCTCACGGGGTTCGGCAGCATCGCGACCGCCGTCGAGGCCATCAAGCTGGGGGCGGTGCACTACCTGACCAAGCCGGCCGACGCCGACGAAGTCCTGGCCGCGTTCGCCCGAACCGAGCCCAACCCCGAGCTCGCCCCGCCGACCGTCCCCCGGCCACTCGAGGAGGTGGAATGGGAGCACCTGCAGAAGGTGCTCACCGACTGTGGGGGCAACATCTCGGAGGCGGCCCGCCGCCTGGGCATGCACCGCCGCAGCCTGCAGCGCAAGCTCGCCCGCGGCCGCCCCGGAACGGACACCACCTGACCCACCCTCGGACCGCCCGCGAGGCGACGACACCGTCCCCACCGCACGGGACACCTCCGAGACCCCACGGGCAAACCCGCAAAGAAGCCCTGCGAAGCGACGACACCGTCTCCGCCGCCGCCGACCGTTGCTCGACGCTCGAAATCTGCCGATCCTCCGGTCTCGGCGTCTCGCCGGCGAACGATCGGCGACGGCGTCCTCACCCCACGCGATATCTCCGAGACCCTGCTAGGCTCGGGCGATGCCTCGACTCTTCGTCGGCATCGAGCTTCCCCCCCTCGTTCGCGACCGCGTCGCGCTGCTCGCCGGCGGGATTCCGGGCGCGCGGTGGGAGCCAGCCGAGAAGCTGCACCTGACGCTGCGCTTCTTGGGCGAGATCGAGGGCAGCACCTTGCGCGCGGTGATCGACGCCCTCGACGGCGTACGCGCAGCCCCCTTCTCGGTGACGCTGCAGGGCATGGGACACTTCCCGCCCCGCGGCGAGCCCCATTCGGTGTGGGTCGGCGTCGAGGATCCGACCGATCTGATCGATCTGCACCGCCGCATCGACCGCGCCCTGGTCCGCGTCGGCCTCGAGCCGGATCGTCGCAAGTTCGCGCCCCACGTGACGCTGGCGCGCCTGCGTGCCTCTCCCTCGCGCAAGGTGGCGGAGTTCTTGACCCATCACGCCTTGTTTCGCGCCGACCCGTTCGACGTCGAGGCGTTCGCACTGTTCTCGAGCGTCCGCGGCCCGAACGGCTCGAAGTACACCGTCGAGCGCACCTTCGACCTGCGGCCCTGATCCACCACGGCGACTCGATCTCCGTCGAAACCCCGCCCCGCCCACCGACCTCCACCGCCGCATCGATCGCGCCCGTCGACGCGCATCGGCCTCCCCCGCGCGGCACGGGGCCCGACCCGACGCCGGCGTGCGCGGAGCGGTCCCGTCGATCAGGCCAGGCGACGCGTCGGACCGGGGACCTCCGCGAGATCCGGGTCGACGATGCGGTTGTCGTCACCCAACAGCACGACCGTGGGCTCCCACGCGTCCGCCTCCTCGACCGGGACCTCCGCGAACGTGGCGATGATGATCTTGTCGCCGGGCTGGGCGAGGTGCGCCGCGGCCCCGTTCATGCAGATCACTCCGCTGCCGACCTCGCCGCGGATCGCATACGTGGTGAGCCGGGTTCCGCGGGTCACGTTCCACACGTGGACCTGCTCGTGCTGGTGGATCCGCGCTGCGTCCATCAACTCTCCACTGATCGTCAGGCTCCCCTCGTACTCGAGATCGGCGTGCGTCACCGTCGCTCGGTGGAGCTTGGACTTGAAGAGATGCAATCGCACCGACATCGGCTCCTCCTGTCCCGGCCCGGGCGGGGTCCAGGCAGCTCGGCGGAAAAATGACCTCCCCCGCCCCCCGGGTCAAGCACCGGGCGGTGGTGCCCAGATCCATCCGTCTTCCACCCACAGGGGATCGAGCGCGCGGGCGGCTTCCCGGAGGGTCTCCTCGCCGTCGTCGTCGCCGTCGGTGGCGAGGTCGAGGGATCCTCGCCAGTCGCCGGTCGACCACAGAAACGCCGTGAACGCGCAGATCACCGCGTGAAAGACGTGGTTGTTGCGGACCACGAGCTCGGGCCAGACGTAATCGAACGTCATCTTGGCCGCGAGCTCGTCGAACACTTCCTTGCGCGCCGTCCAGACCGCCTCGTTGTCGCCGTGCCGGGCGCGTTGCTCGGCGCTCGGACCGAGCAGGCGAATCAGCGTGGCCCGCGGGTGCACCTCCAGCAGGTTCTCGTGCAGGCGAAGCCGTGGCGAGAGGATGCGCCGCAGGTGGGCGGCCCGGGCCGCCAGCGGCCCCGTCCCCTGCCCCAGCCCCTCGCGGGTGTGCACACCGGACGCCTGCAGCAGGATCTCCGTGGCACGTTGGGTGTACGGCGTGACGGCGGGCTTGTGCGGGTCGCTTCGTCCTCGCGCGCTCAGCTTGGGAGCGAAGCGGCGCATCCACTGCACCACCGGCACCGTGCACGCGCGCACGCTCGGACAGGGGAGCTGGCAGCGAATGCACGGGGGCAACGTCAGCGGTGCATCGATCGCGACCACCGTGGCCTCGTCGACCCAGCGATCGAGGAACTCCACCAGAACGTCGTCGCGAAACAGCGCGTCACCGCCGGGCTCCTCGCTCAGCCCGGTCCCGCGGTGACCGTACCGAACCTTGGCCTCCGAAACCGCGAGGCGCCCCCTTCCATCGGCGGTGCGCGTGAGCTCCAGACGCGCGACCGCGGTGTTCTTCCCGCGACCGCCGCCCAGCTCGATGCCGATGAACCGGCGGAAGCCTGCGCGCGAGCTCACTCCATCCCCGGCGCGCGGGCCTCGTCACCGCTCGGCGCCTTGTCCCGAAGGAACTTCAGGTAGGCGATGACCGACGGCAGCTCGAGCGCGGGCAGAGCATCGACGAGCTCCCGGGCCTGTCGGCGCAGGCTCTCGGTCGGTCCCTCTCCCCGGTTTCCGATCGGCTTTTCGAGCGGGACGTCCGGCTCGGGGGGTTGCTCGGGGTTGCCCCACGGCGGCGGCTCCCCGAGGACGATGTCGTGGTTGTCGAGCCACGCGTTGATGTAGATGTGCAGCAGGTTCCCCCGATAGGTGAACCACCGATCGCGCTCGACCGGGTAGGACAGGAGCACGTCCTTGAAGCGACGGAACGCGCCCTTGCCGTCGATCGCGAGGATCAGCCGCTCCTTGAGCGATTCGTCGGTCACCGACTGCACGAACCGCTCCATCCATCGGTACTGCTCCCGCGACGACGCGGGATCGAGGTGGATGAAGCGCCCGTTGCCACGCCGGATGAGCTGGCGCTTTTCCTCGTCCTCGGGCCGGGAATCGACGATCGTGACGACCTGGCCCGTCTTCAAGTCCAGGTAGCTGTGCGTTTCGGGGGCGTTGTGCTCGAACGCGGTTTCGAGCGCCACCCAATCGGGCTTGGGCCCGTCCGGTGAAATTCGCATAAGTCGATCACTCCAATCGCGGTCATAGGGAATGCGCACGGGGCGAACCCGATGGTCAGGCGGGTCGCGTCCGTGCAGGTGCTGTAGGTCCGTGCCCTGGGGGGAGCACGGCGATCTTCAGCATAGACATGTCCCCTCCCGAGCGGCAAGGCGCGGGGCGGAAATCGCTCGTCGTCGAGCGGGTGCGCGGGCGTACGACGGCCCGAATCGAACGGCGATACGGGCCGGTCGACACGCGCGAACGAGCTGCGCAACACACGCCTGGGCCGCATTCGTTAGGCTTCCACCCCAATTTTCGCGACCCCGAGGCGAGGCGCCGCGCACCGTCCGGTGCCGGCGAGCGATCAGCACCTCAGACGTCGTCGCAGCGCCACCAGCTCTCGCCGCAGCTCCAGCGTCTTGATGCCCCCGCGCTCCAGACGTCGGACCAGACCGTCGACCGTGCGAAGCACGGCCTCGGTCGCGGGATCGGGCGGTGGCCGTTCGCCCACCTGCAACACGATCCGCGTGTGGCCGTTGCGGCCGTGCGCACCCCGGGGAATCCCCTCGGCGTCCGCGGCCGGGCGAGCCTCGAGCTCTCCGGACGCGCGGGTGCTGTCGACGCTGCCACGCACCGTGGCCGCCGACGCACGCAGCCGCGCGACCTCGGCCTCGAGCTCCGAGACCGGTCGTCCCATGACCTGCTCGAGCTCCCGCTCGAGCTGAGCCACCCGCCAACGCAGGCTCTGCTCGCGCGCGAGCGCGGCATCGAGGCGGCTCTCGGAGGGCGCCGCGACCTCGAGCTCGGGCGACCCCGGCGACGCGTCGGGGCGTCCGTCGCCTCCGGAGTCCCCGGCGACGGCGCGGGCCAACCGATCGCGAAGCTCCTCGACCGTGCGACGCAGCTCCGCGTTCTCGACCTCGAGCGCATTCATCCGCTCGAGATGGCGCTGCCGCTCGATCGCCGCCATGTCCGCTTGCCGCCGCGCCAGCGCGAGCTCGGCTCGCACCTGCGCGATCCCTTCGCCCTCGTCGGGCTCGACGAACGCGTCGTCGACCTCATCGATCTCCTCGTCGTCGACGACCTCCTCCTCGTCGTCGAGCGACGCGGACACGGGGAGCTCGATGAGCGCGAGGCCCTCGGCGACGAGCTGCTCGAACGCGAACGGTCCGCTGACCGCAATCAACTCGACGAGGTGCGGGTCCTGGCTGCCCAGCGTGTTGTCGAAGGTCAGCGGTACGTCGTCGCCGTCGCTCGACGACCCGCGGTCGGCGTCCTCGTCTTCGCTCTCGTCCACCTCGGCGAGCGACGCGCCGTCGTAGGCCCCCGTTTCGATCGGCTCGCCGTACTCGACCACGGCGGCCATGCCCGGCAGATACATGCCGTAGATCCGCCCACCCCCGAGCCTCTCGGACAGGATCGACGCGAGCTCGTGGTAGCCGAGCGCACCGTCGTGAAACGAGTCGCCCGCCGCCGCGCTCAGCACCACGCTGCGTCCTCGCACCCCCGCCAGCGCCCGCAACAAGGCCTCGTCCGGATCCTCGGCCCCCAGATCCAGCAACGCCACGTCCCAGGCCGCTCGTCGCAGCACGCCCGGCAGCCCTTCGCGGGCGACGAACGTGGTCCCCGGTCGCGTGGGCCCCAGTGCCGCGGCGACCCGGGCCGACTCGACGACCATCCACACCACCTCCAGCTCGTCGGGACGCCGCGGAAGCAGGTCGTCCACCAGCGCGGCGAGGGTCGGGTGCGCGTCCAGAAGCGACGCTTCACCCGAGCGGCCGGGGTCACCGACGAGAAGATGCTCGAGCCGGGGATCGAGCACGATGCGGGGCCGACCCCGCCACAAGGCGTCGGCGAAGGTGTACCGGGCCGCCCATCGCATCTGCTCGAGCATGCCCGGCGAGTCTTAGCCCGCGGTCGGGGCGGTGGCAACGGCGAGAACCGGGCCGTGGTGGCGAGCAAGCGAGGGGCACACCGTCGCCGCGCGGCCGCCGCGACCGGAGCGGCACCGCGCCGCGAGACGAACCGGTGCCGCCGGGGCGCCGAGCGACTACACTCCCGCAGCCGGGTCGCCGAACCTCCCCCAGCACTTCGAGGGGCCCGCGCGCGCGTCTGCGGAAACGACATGGACACGTCGTTGCGAAGCAAGCTCGAACACATCGCCGAGCGCTACGACGAGCTCGGAACGATGCTTTGCGCCCCGGAGATCACCGGCGACAAGGCGAAGTTCCTCAGCTTGTCGCGCGAGCACGCCGAGCTCAAGCCCGTCGCCGAGACCTTCCTGCGGTACCTCGACCTCGAGCGCAGCGAGGCCGAGGCTCGCGAGCTGCTCGCCGACCCGGACATGCGCGAGCTGGCCGAGGCCGACCTCGAGCGCCTGCATCGCGAGCGCGCGTCGCTGGAGGTCGAGCTGCAGCGCTCGCTGCTCCCCAAAGACCCCAACGACGACAAGAACGTCATCCTCGAGATCCGCGCCGGCACCGGCGGCGACGAGGCCGCCCTGTTCGCGGCCGACCTGTGGCGCATG